>UQXM01000006.1 GCA_900545035.1 uncultured Fusobacterium sp.
AACTAACCATTGAAAAATATCGTCTAATTTAATTAGAGAAATTTTAAAAAATTTTTAAAATATTTAGAAGCAAATTAAAAATTTAATAAATAAAATTTTTAATTTGTCGATTGCCAGTCGCTGAACTTCTTTTCAGTCGTTCGTTTCCTGCATTGACAAATTCTGAAAACTTTTTTATTTTTCCGAAAAAAATATCAAAAAAAATTGTTAAAAATCATCAAAAACATTTTATATTATATTTAATTTTATGTTATAATCTCAATATATTTTTAGGAAAACAAATCTTAAAACGAGGTGATTCTATGGCAGTTGATTTAGGATTATATGAAAATGAAAAAGTTGAATTGGAAGTCAGCGGAGATTATTGGGGTGAAATGGAATTTTTAGGACTTTTGGAAAAACAAAAAAGCGGAAAATTCTGGTTTACAAACGAAAGAATACTTTTTTCAACAGGAGCTTTCGGAATATATTCCAAACCATTTTTTATAATCAACTACTCTGATATAGAAAGCATTGAAAAATGCAACATCGGTCCTTCTTTCATAAAATTTATACCTACAGGAATACAAATCAATATGAAAGACGGAAAAAAATATAAAATTTCAGTTTTAAAAAGAGAAAAATATATGGAATTTATAAATAATAAAATTGCTTAAAAAACAGAGGCTATCTGCCTCTGTTTTTAATTTTTTTATCAGAAAATTTAATATATTTATAAATTTACAGAAATCTTATTTTCTTCCGGATAATACAGCCCCCATTCTTTTCTGATATTTGTCATTATTGACATAACATCAGTGGTATAATCTAAATGCATTTCATTTTTTTACCTGAAATTGCCATTTCCATATCAAGTATTTCATATACAAGTGCATCGTCTGTTTTTCCGCACTGAATGATTTCTTGCTGATTATTTTCTGTATATGTTATTATAGCTTTTTCGGCTCTTGGATATTCATAAATCTCAATATATCCCTTATCAAAAGCGATTAAGCCGCGTTTTGGTTGTTTTGAATGAAGTGAAAGAGTAATTGTAGCCATTTCACCAGAAGAATTCATCAATAAAATTCCAGCTTGTTCGTCGACACCACTTGGAGCATATTTTACTTGGGATAAAACTTGGTTAGGTCTTTCGCTCATAAACCAACGAACAAAAGAAAGTGCATAAACTCCAATATCCAATAATGCCCCTCCGGCGAGGTCAGGATTAAAAAATCTGTTTTTCATGTCATAATCTTTGTAACTTCCAAAATTCATTTGGATAATTTTTAAATCACCCATTTTTTTAGATTTTATGATCTCGTTAAGCTTTTTATAAATAGGCATATGATAAATTGTCATAGCTTCTGCCAAAACTAAATTATTTTCAACAGAGAGCTGTTTCGCCTCTTCCAGCTCTTCAATATTAAGTGTAATTGATTTTTCGCATAAAACATGTTTCCCTGCACTAAGTGCCTTCTTTAGATATTTTATATGTGTATTATGAGGTGTTGAGATATAAATAATATCCACATTTTTATCAGATAATACTTCGTCTATATCTTTATATATTTTTGGAATATTATATTTTTCTGCAAACTCAACAGCTTTATTATAAGTCCTATTTACAACGCCGTAAAGTGTGTGTCCTTGTTTTTCCATAGCTTGTGCCAGTTGATTAGCAATTACTCCGCAACCTAAACTTACCCAATTATAGTTCATATTTTTCCTCCTATATAATTTTATATTCCAGCCATCTTCCTTGAGAAAGACGAATTGTAAACACAGATGCCCTGAAAATCCAATCCATAACCATTGCAATCCATACACCGATTATTCCCAGTCCAAACCAAGTTCCAAACACGACACTGAAAAGAATACGAAAAGCAATCATTGAAAAAACAGAAACAATCATACAAAATTTTACATCTCCTGCTGCTCTTAAAGCATTTGGCATAGTGAATGCTGTTGGCCATAAAAAGATTGCTATTCCATTATGTATCAAAATTAAAATATAAGAATAACGATAAACTTCCTCCGATAATGAAAATAATTTTAACAAAAGCGGAAGTGAAAGTAAAATTACTGTATTAATCACAAATGTTATTTGATATGTTAGTTTCCATAATTTTTTTGTATAAAAAACAGCTTCTTCTTTTTTTCCGGCTCCCATACAATGTCCTATCACCGTAAGCATTGCCAGGTTCATTGCTTGTCCGGCAATAGTACCCATAGAATCCAAACCATTTGCTACAGCGTTAGCTGCAATTTGTGCTGTTCCATAAGTAGAAATTATACTTACAACCAAAACTCTTCCTAATTGGAAAATACCGTTTTCTATTCCGCTTGGAATACCGATATAAAGAATGCGATAAATTATCTCTTTATCCCATGTAAAAATCTCTTTAACAGAAACAGCAACTAAATTTCTTCTTTTATCTAAAAGTATAAAAATAAACAGAGTACCTATAATTCTTGCAAATAAAGTTGATAAAGCAGCCCCCATTACTCCCATTGAAAATCCAAAAATAAGGATAGCATTACCTATTCCGTTTAAAATGTTCATTTCTACAGAGATTTCCATAGATACTTTTGAATTCCCCATTGATCTAAAAATAGCTGAACATGAATCAAAAATTGCTATAAACGGATAAGAACACACAGAAATTAAAAAATATATTTTTGCATTTTTCATTACATCAAATTCTATAGCGCCAAAAAATAATTTTAAAATAAAATGATTGCCCAAAATAAAAACAATCATAAATACTATTGCTATAACTGCCGATATCATGATAAGCTGAGAAGCAGCTTTAGAGGCTTTTTTTGTATTTTTGCTTCCTAAATATTGTGATAAAATAACTGCTCCGCCGGTAGAAACAGCAATAAATATATTAATCATCAAAGTATTTATCATATCAACCAAAGATACACCTGACATTGCACTTTCTCCGGCATAGGAAATCATTATAGTGTCTGCCATTCCGACAGTAATTGCCAGTATTTGCTCAATAATTAACGGGTATATTAATTTTTGCAGCTGCTCAGTACTAAACATTGTTCCTTTTGTTTTTTTATATTTGCTAAAAATACCATATTTTATCAAAGTTACTCATCATTCTCCTTTTTACGAATCATATCTAAATCAAGAGCATAACTAATTTGGTTAATATGCTCCTGCATTTTTTTATATGCTTTTTGGATATCTTGCTTTTCAATAGCTTCAGTAATCTCTCTGTGGAAAACTGCCGATTTGCTAAAATGTTGTTTATCAACAGTGAACTGCCCATTAAAAAATCCATATTCCATCGTTACATAGCGTATTGCTTCAGTAATTTGGAGAATAAAATTATTATGTGCACATAAAGCTATACACAAATGAATTTTATTATCATATTCCATCATTTGTTCGGGAGTAATTTTTTCTTCAAGATAAAGCACTAAGGCATTTTCATGCTGAGTTAAAGCCTGTTTCAAAGTTTTTAAATCTTCTGCAGTTCTGTTTTTTGCTGCCAACATAGCGGCATCTGATTCAAATAAACTCCTAGCTTCAAAAATTTCATCAATCATTGAACGATTAAATATTCCGTATTTTTTTATTATATTTCCCAAAGTATCGTTGCTGTCAACACTTACATAAGTCCCATCACCCTGACGAGCTTCTAAAATTCCCAAAACAGAAAGAGTGCTTATAGCCTCTCTTAAAGGAATTCTGCTGATTCCTAACTTTTCAGAAAGTTTTCTTTCATTTAAAATTTTATCTCCCGGTTTCAGACTTTTACATTTTATTTCATTTAAAAAATGGTTGATAGCAATTTCTCTTGCACTTTTTTTCTCTTCCATAAAATCCTCCTGCAAAATGGTTATACCACTTTGGTAATACCAATAATTATAGTATTGGAAATTTTATTTGTCAAGAGAAACAAAATAAAAAAAGGTCTGCTGCATTTATAAAATTTTATTTTTTATAAGTTTGCAACAAACCTTTTTATATAAATCGTCTTTAAAAATGCAACAATCCTTATTTTTTATAAATATATTTTGTTACTTTTTGCTATATATTTCTTCTTATCAGTTTTAGGAGCTTCAAAAAAAGCTTTGTATGCTCTGTATGTTTCATATACATCAAGTTTTGAAGATACTTCAAAAGGAGAATGCATTGCAAGAAGAGCAGGACCTACATCAATGGTTCTGATACCTTTCATTGCAAGGTATTTTGCAACGGTTCCTCCTCCGCCTTCGTCTATCTTTCCAAGCATTCCTGTCTGCCATTTTATTCCGTTTTCATTCAGAAGCTGTCTGATTTCTCCCACATACTCTGCATCGGCATCGTTTGTGCTGTATTTTCCCCCTGAACCTGTGTATTTTGTAATAACTATTCCGTAATTAAGCTGAGCTGCATTTTGAGGGTCATTTACGCTCTTAAATATAGGATCTATTCCGACAGTTACATCTGAAGAAAGAGCTTTTGAGTTCCATAAAGTTCTTTTCAAATATAAATCAGAATAGTTTCCTTTTATCCTTGCTATCAAATCGCTTGTAAAATACTCTAAATACTGGCTTTGAAGCCCTGTGCTTCCGTCAGAACCTGTTTCCTCTTTGTCTGCAAGGAAACATACTGCTGTTCTTTCAGGAGTTCCCTCTATATCAAGAATTGCTCTCAAAGAAGTATATCCGCAAATTCTGTCGTCCTGTCCATAAGCACCTATCATAGATCTGTCAAATCCTATATCTTTTGCTCTCTGACTTGGTACAAGCTCAAGTTCTGCCGATATAAAATCTTCCTCAACAATTCCGTAAGCTTTGTTAAGGCTTTCAAGAACATTGTATTTTACCAAATCTTTTATTTCATCATCTTTTATCACAGCCGGGATTGAACCTACAATAATTTGCAGCTCCTCTCCTTTTATAACCTCTCTTGCCTTTCTGTCCCCTTGAACAACTCTGTCCAAATGCGGAAGAATATCAGGCACAGTAAAAACAGGGTCATCTTCATGTTCCCCTATTGTTATCTTAACTTTTCTTCCGTCAGAAAGAACAACTACCCCATGAAGAGAAAGAGGGATTGAAGCCCACTGATATTTTTTTATTCCACCATAATAATGTGTTTTCATATAAGCAAGTTCAAACTCTTCATAAAGAGGGTTTGCTTTCAAATCAAGTCTTGGAGAGTCAATATGAGATACTACATAGTTAATCCCTTTTAAAATATCTTCCTTACCGATTACAGCAAGAACAATATTTTTCTCTCTGTTTACATAGTAAACCTTATCTCCCGGCAGAAGTATATCTTTATATTCTGCATCAATAAATCCGCATTCTTTTGCCAGTTCCACACTGAAATCAATAAATTCTCTTTCAGTTTTTCCAATATCCAATACTTTTTTGTATTCTTCCCCCATAGAAAAAATTTTTTCTGCCTTTTCGGAAGAAACATCTTTCCAGCCGTTTACTTTTTTGTACAACATAAAATCACCTTACTTGTTTAGTCTTTGATTTAAAATCTCCGCTTCTTCTTCATATCCTTTTTTTCCAAGCAGAGCAAACATATTCTTCTTGTAAGCTTCTACTCCCGGTTGATTGAACGGATTTACTCCTAAAAGATATCCGCTTATTCCACATGCTTTTTCAAAGAAGTAGAACAGATATCCAAGATTGAATGCATCCATTTTAGGCATTGCTATTCTGATGTTAGGCACATCTCCGTCAACATGGGCAAGCTGTGTTCCCTGCATAGCTTTTTGATTTACAAAATTCATTCCTTTTCCTGCAATATAGTTCAGTCCGTCAAGGTCTGCTTCATCAAAAGGAATAACTATATCTGTATCAGGCTGTGCAATATCAATAAGAGTTTCAAACATCAGTCTTTCTCCGTCTTGAATATATTGTCCCATAGAGTGCAGGTCTGTACTTAAATCAACAGAAGCAGGGAACAATCCTTTTCCGTCTTTTCCTTCTGATTCTCCGTAAAGCTGTTTCCACCACTCTGCTATATAGTGTACTTTTGGCTCATAATTAATTAACATTTCCACAGCTTTTCCGTTTCTGTATAACAAATTTCTCATAGCTGCATATTTGTAACAATCATTTTCCTTAAATTCTGCTTTGTAATCATTTTCCGCTTCTCTTGCCCCTGCCATAAGCTCGTCTATTGAGATTCCGGCTGCTGCAATCGGAAGAAGCCCCACTGCTGTAAGTACAGAGAATCTTCCTCCTACATTGTCAGGAATAACAAAAGTTTCATATCCCTCTTCTGTGGCAAGTTTTTTAAGAGCACCTTTTGCTGCATCTGTTGTAGCATAAATTCTTGCTCTTGCTCCCTCTTTTCCATATTTTTTCTCAAGCATTTCCTTAAAAATTCTGAAAGCGATGGCAGGTTCTGTTGTAGTTCCTGATTTTGAAATTACATTTACAGAAAAATCTCTGTCCCCGATTGCTTCCACTAAATGAGCAAGATATGTTCCTGATATGCTGTTTCCGGCATAATAGATTTCAGGAGCTTTTCTCTGCTCTTTTGAAAGTTTGTTTGCAAATGAATGAGATAAAAATTCGATTGCAGCTCTTGCTCCAAGATAAGAACCTCCTATTCCTACTACTACAAGAACTTCTGAATCAGCTTTTATTTTTTCCGCTGCTTTTTTTATTCTGTCAAACTCCTCTTTATCATAATCTGTCGGCAAATGAAGCCACCCTAAGAAATCATTTCCCTCTCCTGTTCCCTCTTCAAGAACTTGAGCGGCAGATTTAACTTCTGTTTCCATTGCCATTAATTCTTCTTCGCTTATAAAGTCCCATACTTTTGAAAGGTCTAAATTTAATTTTTCCATATTTTTCCCCCTAGGTTAATATATTTAATATTAATAAATTATTTTATTCCCACTTCTTTTTCCAATACCCTTATTCTTTCTTCAAGTTTTCTGATATAAATTGTATTGGCCGCTATTGTATCATTCAGCCTTTTTATTTCATTTTCGGTATTTTCCATTTTCTCTTCAAATGTCTTGGCATCAAACCCTATTTTGTTAAGTTCGTTTGAAAAATCCACAACCAAAGTCTCCAAAATATCCAGCTCTTTTTTTCCGGCTTTCTCCAAATCTATTTTTGTAAGGGCGTTGTTAAGGTCATAGGCAAACTGATATCTTGTAAGAGGTTTATTTCCCTCAAATCTGAAAGAATCCTCTTCGATTATTCCCTCATTTACAAGTTTCTGTACAGATTCATATGCCCAGTGATTTTTATCTATATCCTCATATTTCAGTTCAGCATATGATAATGTAAAAACTGCGAAAAACACTGCTCCTGCTAATATTTTTTTCATTCTGCCCCTCCTTTTTCTACACTTTCAGTATACCACAACACTGTTTCCTTATCAATAAATAACAGACACTGAATAAAATAAAAATTAATAAAGCAATAAAAAATGCCGCAATTATAAAATCACAGCATTTTTTGTTTATATTCTTTTATCTTATATAACCATAAAATATTTTAGCTGATTTAGAATACAAAATAATATCTGTCTCTTCTGTTGTAAGAAGCTCTCCTGTTTTTACAATTTCATTTTCTGCTTTTATTTCTCCGGAAATACAATAAACAAATATTATTTTATTTTGTTTTTCAAACTGTATCTTTTCTGTTTCTTTTATTTCTTTAAAAAAGAAATCCCCATCGCAATTTTTCAACATAAGATTAAAATCTGTAACTTTTCCTTTTGAAAAAGTGTCCCACTCCCCTTTAAAATGGTCTATTTCATAAGGATTTAATATCTTACTGTGATGCTCTTTATGAATAATCTCCATTCTCCCTTTTAAAATAGAAATCACTCTATCTACTCCTTCAAGTTTCGTAAAAACTGATTCTTCCTCTTCTGTTGTAGCTATACTCAATCTTGCTTTAAAATTTCTTAAACTGTAATCTCCGTCTTCTGGATAAATAAATAACTGTTTAGTTACTCCGCCGCTCCATTTACTTATTTTTATATCTTTTTCTCTGTAAATTTTTATCATTTTTATTCTCCGTAAAAAATAATTAAGATTTATTATTTAAACATGTTTATAGCTGTTATAATAACAGGCATCTGGAATATATCTATCAAAAATGCTCCTGTCAAAGGGACTATTAAATAAGGATTTACTGTATATCCGTATTTTTCACTTACTTCTCCCATATTTATCATAGCATTTGTAGTTGCTCCAAGTCCTGAACCACACATTCCGGAAATCATGACCGCAGCATCATAATCTGCTCCCATTGCTTTGAACACAATAAATCTTGTATATACCCACATAAACAGAACTTGACACATTAAAATTATTAACATAGGTATTGCCAGAGCTGCAAGTTCCCAAAGTTTTAAAGAAACAAGAGCCATTGATAAGAATACATTCAGAGATGTTTCTCCCAATATGTTAACAAGATTTCTGTCCAAATCAATCCATTTATATTTTAAATTAAAATTATTAAATATAATTGCTACAAACATAGCTCCTACATATGAAGGAAGTGCTATTCCAAATTTTGATTTTAAAAATCCGCTCAAAGATATTCCTATTGTCATTACAATTGATAACATCATTACATGTGAAAGCATTGAATTAAGAGTTATTTCTCTTTTCTCAACATCAAGTTTTATTCCTACTT
The DNA here is from genome assembly GCA_900545035.1 of uncultured Fusobacterium sp. GTDB lineage: Bacteria > Fusobacteriota > Fusobacteriia > Fusobacteriales > Fusobacteriaceae > Fusobacterium_B. Next base: position 8,620 of record UQXM01000006.1, read on the forward strand.
CATCTTGATTTACTACATCTTTTGGTTTTAAATCAAATTTCTTTATAAGATGAATTGCTAACGGTGAACCCAAAAGTCCTCCTGCTATAAGTCCGAATGTAGCAGCTGACAAAGCTACTGTAAGTCCTCCTGACACTCCCAGTTCTTCTATATATTTTCCGAATGCTCCTGCTGAACCATGCCCACCTGACATTGAAACAGACCCTGCCATTACTCCTAAAAGTGGATTTATTCCTGTAATTTTAGCAACACCTACTCCTATAACAGTCTGCATGAATGTCATAAATCCACTAAGCAGCCAGAAAATTATTAAAAGTTTTCCTCCTTTTTTTAGTCCTGCTACAGAAGAACCAAGTCCTATCGTTGTAAAAAATACTACCATAAACGGTGTTTGAAGAGTAGTATCATAAGAAATACTTCCAACATTGGCAACTCTCATTAACAAATGTATTATTGAAAATAAAATTCCTCCTAAAACTGCTGCAGGAATTCCAAATCTATCAAGAAAAGAAAGTTTAGCTTTCATTTTCTTACCAACCCAAAGTGATATAAGTCCTATAGCAATTGTTCCAATCATATCAAATTTTAAAAGCATTCCCAAATTGTCAAAGCCAAATTCCATATAATTCCTCCTCCGTTATTTTTTATTTTATTCTGTTTATGATATCATAAGCAAGAGCACCTGCAAGTTTTGCTGTCCTGTTGTCTATATCATATTTAGGATTTACCTCTGCAAAATCAACGCAAACTACTTTTCCTGTATCTATCAGCTTTCTTAAAATTCTCTTTCCTTTTTTTGGTTCAAGTCCCATTATCGTAGGAGCTGACACTCCCGGAGCCTGTGCAGCATCAAATACATCCATACAAAATGTTATATATATGATATCTACATCTTCAAAATACTTGCTCAATTCATTGTTTATATAATCTTCTTCATATTCTTCGTCAAGTATCAATACTCCAAAATTTTGAGCTGTATTTATAAGTCTTTTGGTATTTCCTTGCTTTTTAAATCCAACTATTGCATATTTTACATTTTTATCATTATCAAGAATTTGTTTAAAAGATGTTCCGGAAGTCGCCCCATTATCATAAGGTCTGATATCCAAATGAGTATCAAAATTTACTATTCCTATTTTTTTATCAGGGTAGGCTTTTCTTACTCCGCTGTATGAACCAAAAGCAATGTCGTGTCCTCCTCCAAGACCTATCGGAAAAATATCTTTTTTGATTACATTAAAAATCTTTTCAGAGTATTCTTTTTGAGCTTCTTCCAGAATTCTGCTTTTTAAATTCTGGTAATCATAAAAATTAACTCCTTCCACAACAGGAAAAGACTGCATTGCTTTTCTGATAGCATTCGCTCCTTCTTGTGCTCCTGTTCTTCCTTGATTTCTGCTTACTCCGTCATCAGTATCATACCCTACAAAACAAATTCCTTTTCCCTCTTGTATTTCCTGAAAAGATTTAATTACCTGCCATATTCTTAAATCAATCTCTTCATCACTGTCAAATCTTCCATTCCATAAATCTTTCATCTTCAAACTCCTTTCCTGATTTTTTAAGTAACACAGTGTTATTTAAAAATATGATAGCACAATAGTTTTTCTATTTCAAGAACTATAATTATTTTTTGTATATAAAATTTATATAATATGTATATTAAAAATATCTATAGTACTAAATGTAAACACAATTTTATTTTTTGAATTTATGTGATATAATATTATAATAATTATCATTTAAGGAGCTTGATATGAGTTTTGAAAGAGCCAAAACCGAAGAAAATAAACAAATCAGAATTCAACAAATAAAAGATGTGGCAATTAAATTATTTGATACACATGAATTTCATGAAATTACTCTGGCACATATAGCCAAAGGAACTGATTTTACCAGAGGAAATCTTTATAAATACATATCTTCTAAAGAGGAAATCTATCTTTTGATAACAATTGATGAATTAAATATACTTTTAAAAGAAATAAAACAAAAATTAAATAAAGATTTTTCTAAAAAAACAGGAATTTTTGCAGAAATATTAGCTTCAGAAATAAACAAACAAACTCGTTTCTTAAAACTTTTTTCTATTTTATACTCCGTTCTTGAAAAAAATGCTTGTGAAGAAAAGTTAATCGATTTTGAAGAAAAGCTAGATGAATGCAGAACAAAATTTACAAAAATATTAAAAACTATTTTTCCAAGTTTGGAAGAAACACAACTAAGAAAGTTTATCGAGGAACTGTTTGGTTTTATTATAGGATTTTATTCTATGTTTTCTTTAAATGAAATTCAAAAGGAAGCTTTAAAAAAAGCAAAAACAGGATATTATCCTCCTGATTTTGAAAAAATTTTAAAGGAGCAAATTATTTGTATTTTAAGAACTATTCTTTATCATTCAGGAGAAAAAGTAAGTTCAATACCATATAGAATTATATAAAAAAGAGCCTATTCAAGATTTAAAACCTCTGAATAAGCTCATAAAAAATATATTTTTCTTTAATTTTTTTATCTCTAAATTTGACCTTTTTTTATTACGCAATAATATTATTTTATTATATAATTTTTCACAACAATATTTCTTACTGTACTGCTTAAATTTTTCCTTTCTTCCTGAGAGAGTTGTGAAACATATATAGGTTTTTCAATTATAAGTTTTACTTTTTTATTCCTGTGAACAAAAAGCTCCCCTCTTCTTTGAATATTAAAAGTTCCGCATACAGTCATAGGAACAATAACTCCCTCTGTATCAAGAGCCAGTTTAAAGCTTCCTTTTTTAAAATTTCCTATTTCTCCTGTAAGAGTTCTCTCTCCTTCAGGAAAAATTACAGTAGGATAACCCTGCCTCACTATTTCCACAGCTTTTTTAATACTCTTCATTCCTTCACGGGCATTATTTCTGTCTAAGAAAATATAGTTTCCTCTCTTCATCCACCTTGAAAAAAAAGGCCATTTTTCCATTTCTTGTTTTGCAACAAATCCCAAATCCATAGGTACTCCGGTAAGAATAACAGGGATATCAAAATTACTTTGATGATTTGCCACAAAAATTATTCCCTCATCAGCAGAAAGTTTTTCAAAAGCCTCTCTGTCTTTAAAAATAACCTCCACATCAGTTCCCAAAACTTTCAGCAGACTGCAGCTCATATCTTTCATATTTTTTCTGGCTGTTTTAATCTTTCTTATTTTATCTCCCGAAAAAACAGCAGGTATATAAGTTATCTCTTTGTAAACAAACATTAAAAACGAAGAAATCACAGCAAGTACAGCTCCGAACATAGCTCCTCCTTTTTAGTTAGAATTCCGACACAGCCTTTTTTATTGTGCTGTATTCAAAACCTTTCCGCATCAAACTTTCAACTTTTTTCCGATATTCTTTATCTCCCATTCTTTCCCACAGTTTTTGAATCTCTTCGATTTCTCTGTCTGTATTGTCCTCAAGCAGTTCTCTCACAGCCGAAATTGATATTCCTTTTGTCATCAGCTGATACTCAAGTTTTTTTCTGCCCCAGTTTTTATGGGAATTTATAAAGGATTCGGCAAATTCGTAGTCATTTAAATAACACATGTCATTTAATGATGAAATCACTTTAGATATTATAGTTTTTTCTTTGTATTTTGTCAAAAGTTTTGTTTTAAGTTCTTTTGTACTGTAATCTCTTTTTTCCAAAAGCCAGTAAGAAAAAGAAAGAGCCGAAGATTCGGCTAAAAGCATATAGCTTTCATTGTCAATCTCCATGCTCTCTTTCAGATTATATTTTTTTATTGTATCTTTGGCTAGAGAAAAGTTTGCTCCGTTTTCAAAAAGAATCTTATTCTTCCGAATCTCCAAAATCTTCATTCTCTTCCACATCCTCTTCATCTATATCTGTAGCTGTCCCTGCCTGAATTGCGTTTTTAGCTTTCAGTTCATTGTAAATTGTATCAAACAACTCTTTTTCCTCTTCCAGTCTGGCTTTTACATTTTCTTTACCTTGTCCCAGTCTGATATCTCCGAAGCTGAACCAAGCTCCTGATTTTGAAACTATGTCAGCTTTTAATGCTGCATCAAGAACTTCACCCACTCTTGAAATTCCTTTACCGTACATAATCTGGAACGCTGCTTCTTTAAACGGAGGAGCAATTTTGTTTTTGGTAACTTTTACAACAACTTCGTTTCCTATTATATCGTCCCCTTGTTTTACAGAACCTATTCTTTTTATTTCCATTCTTACAGAAGCATAGAATTTAAGAGCTTTTCCTCCTGTTGTTGTAGTTTGAGGTCCAAAACCAAATCCTCCGATTTTATCTCTTATCTGGTTGATAAATATCATAGTTGTTTTAGATTTGTTAAGAGTACCTGTAAGTTTTCTAAGAGCCTTAGACATAAGTCTTGCCTGAAGCCCCATCTGCTGATCACTCATCTCTCCGTCAATCTCTGCTTTCGGTACAAGAGCCGCAACAGAGTCCACAACTATTACATCAACCGCTCCTGAACGAACAAGCATGTCTGCTATTTCAAGTGCTTGTTCTCCGTAGTCAGGCTGAGATATTAAAAGGTCGTCAATATCCACTCCAAGTGCTTTTGCATAAACAGGGTCAAGAGCGTGTTCTGCGTCGATAAATGCCACAACTCCTCCCATTTTTTGTGCCTCTGCAATTATATGAAGAGCCACTGTTGTTTTTCCCGAACTTTCAGCTCCGTATATCTCAACAATTCTTCCTCTCGGAACTCCTCCAAGTCCAAGAGCCGCATCAAGATTTATACTTCCTGTAGGAATAACATCTATATTCATTGCTGAATTTTCCCCAAGCTTCATTATAGACCCTTCACCGAAATCTTTTGTAATCTGTTTTATTGCATTTTCAAGTGCCTTATTTTTATCAGGTGTTTCATTTTTTTTAACTGCCATTATTCCTCCTTATTAGATCAATAGAGTTATAAAAATAAAATTCTCTAAGAAAAAATAGTTTCTATTTATATTGCTCACTTCACTAAAAATGATAAACTCCTCATTTTATTCGTCAAACATATCATTTTTTAGCGTTCAGTTCGCTGCATAAATTACGAAACAATTTTTAATACCAAGAATTTTATTTTTTAACTCTTAGTAATTAATATCTATATTAGTTTTCTTTATTCATATATTTTTCAATCTCATTAAAAACCATATCTGCATTAATAGAATTCATACAGTTATGATGTCCCTTAGGGCATTCACGGTTGCCGTGAAGACTGCACGGAGAACATTTCTCCCCTTTGAAGATAAGTGTGCTGTCATCTCCGAAATCAAACATTCCCGGATCGGTAGGTCCGAATATCACAAATGTTCTGCATCCTGTTCCTCTTCCAATATGGAAAGGTCCCGAATCATTTGTTACCATAAGTTTTGCCTTTGAAAGAAGAGCTCCGCTTTCTTTGAGAGAAAGTTTTCCGGCAAGGTTTATGCATACTCCCCCGCTGATTTTATTAATATGCTCACATCTTTCAATGTCCTCTCTGCCCCCGATTAACACAGTTTTTATTTTATATTTTTCAAAAAGTTTTTTAGCCAAATCTCCAAAACCTTTTTTTGTCCATTTTTTAGTTTCTTTGGAAGCTCCCGGAGCCATTACAAAAAGCCCCTCATAATCTTTCACTTTTTCCGTATCCTTTTGAGAAAAAGTAAACAGAAGCTCCTCTCCTTTGTATTTCAATCCCATTTTTTTAAACGGCTTGAAATAATTCTTGATAATTGTATCGTCTGCATGATATTTTATTAATCTCATTTTTACAAGAAGAGATTTCCACCATTTTCTTTTCGGATATACAAGAACTTTTGACCCTGCCGCTCCAATCTGCTTTGAAATTACTTTGGATCTTATTTTTCTGTGCAGGTCAAAAACATAATCATATTTGTTTTCTGCCAGCTTTTTCCCAAAGGATATCATATTCTGATATCCGTCATTTTCTTTTTTGTCAAAAAGAATAAGATTATCTATATACGGCACTCCGTCGATAGAATCCTTAAAATTTTTCATGACCAGAAAATCTATTATCATATCGGGAAATTTTTCTTTCAGCTGTTTCAGCACAGGAGTTGTAAGTATAACATCTCCTATTGAGCTGAGCCTTATTATAAGTATTCTCACAATTACATCACTAACCTTTATTTCTGATTTTTTTCTTAAAACGCATCCACCCTCGCAGATATTTATTAAACATCAGGGCTGTTTTGAAAAAGAAACTGTTTTTATCCACATAATTTTTTAAATCCAAAAGACAACTCTCTTCCAGATAGATATATTCATATGCTTCCCCAAATTTTCCATATATATTTTTGGAAAGCTTGCAGTCTATAAGGTAAATTCTTCCGTCTGCCACAAGAAAATTCTGTATCTGAGAATCTCCGTGAAGAAAACCTTTTCCGTGTATCTGTTTTAAAGTATGGCAGACAATATCAATATCCTCTTTCTGCCCCTCTCTGCTCTCTATATATTCACTCACTGAAAAAGAATCGACAGTCATACCGAAAACTTTTTTTTCGGCAGCGAGATAAGGCTTCGGAGCGTTAAATCCGTTCAGCACAATTTTTTCCAGCTGTGCACACTCCCTCATGCTCTCTCCCCCTCTGAAAATTGAAATAAATCTCTGCCATTTTCTTCTGTTTTTCTCTCTCGGAATTTTATAAATATATCTTTTTCCATTTATTCTGATAAGCTGTACAAGACTTCTCTGGTCATCTTTCAATGTTTTCATAACAGAATAATCACTTTCCATTATTCTCGTATAAAAATCAGTGGTGTCTTTTTCGTTATAATAAACATAAGTTCCTTTAATTTTTTTTCTGTTCATAAGGGTTTTATCCTCTCAAATATTTATATACAGCCTCCACAACTTTTTCAGGAACAATATCTCTCATACATCTGAAATGTTTTTGAGGACAGCTGTTTCCCCCGTGAATACCGCAAGGACGACACGAAAGATTTTCTGTTTCCAATACCTCGCTGTTTCTGCTCCACGGAAAAAATCCAAACTCTTTCACAGTCGGCCCGAAAAGAGCTATTATTCTTGTTTTTTCAAAGGCAGAAGCTATATGTATCGGAGATGAATCGTTTGTAATAACTATATCTCCTCTTTTTAATACCGCTCCAAGTTCGTCAAGAGTTGTTTTTCCTCTTAAATCCACAATATTTTCTGTGTTCAGAGGTATCAGCATCTCCTCTTTTCCCCCAACAGCAGCAATCCCTATATTTTTATCTTTGGAAATCTCACCGATAACTTTGTTAAAATATTCCACAGGCCACTGTTTTGTAAACCATTTGCTTCCCGGTGCAACAATCACAGTTTTTTTATTCTCAAGATTGTTTGCTTTCCAGATGTTTGCCGCCTTTTCCTCTGCCTCTCTGCTTGGAAAAATTTCTATTTCATATCTTCTGCTGTTTGTTTCTTCACAGTCCACGAAAGATAGAAGTTTTTCCACCTCATGTTTTGATTTATCGTAATGAATTTTTTCAGTGAAGAAAAAACTTCCTGCTGCATTATCATAACCCTTTCTCACAGAAGCTCCCGAAATCCATGATAAAAATGAACTTCTCAAATATCTGTGAGGTGTTATAACCATATCAAAATTTTCGTATCTCAATCTTTTTCCCAAATCATAAATCCCTCTGATACCTTTATGTCTGCCCCTTTTATCGTATTCTATGATTTCATCAATATTCGGATTGTTTTTAAGTATCTGTGCTCCGGCAGGTGTTGTTACATATGCAAGAAAGCTTCCGGGATAAGATTCTTTTATTTTTTTTACAAGAGGCGTTGAAAGGACAATATCCCCTATAAAAGCTGTGTGTATTATTAAAATTCTCAATCTTCCCACCTCTTTATTATTTTTCCAATTTTTCTTTCAGCAGTGCAAGAATTTCCTCTTCTGTGCTCTCATCATAAGATTCAAAATTTTTATGTGAATAACTTTCTTTCACTTTTCTTTCGTCTCTGTCAGGAACAACATAAGATACATTTGGATTGTTGTACACTCCCCATCTCACAGGACTTTGTGTTTTTTTGTTTGGGTACAGTGCCACTATCTCTTTCTGCAGTGCTCCCGCAATATGTGTCGGACCTGTTGAACCTCCGAAATACAGTTTTCCCTTTTCTATTACTGCCGCAAGATTTAAAAGAGAACCTCCGTTTGCAAAAAGATGAACTCTCTCTCTTCCTATTTTATCAATAAGTTTCTGCCCTCTTTCCTCTTCTGAAATATGGCATGTAACTATTATATCAATATTTTCTGTTCTGTCATAAAGTTTCTGTAAAAGGGAAGCATACTGCTCGTCTGTAATATTTTTTGCAGACCCTCCCATAAACGGATTTACCACAAGAGAACGGCTTCCGATATTTTCCTCTCTGAAAAATCTTTCAGCCACATCTCTGTTTGTATCTTCAAGATATATTTTTGTTTGAATTTCAAAAACTTCATCATATTTTTTCGGATCAATTTTTCTGATTAAATCCAAATTGTAATCTGCTTCGTTTTTTATTGACTTGGAACGCTTTTGAAGCACCCCTTTGTTAAAAGCAAAAAATGATGAAAGCTTTGATACAGGACCAATTCTTACAGAAGCTTTGCTTGCTTTTGCAAGTTTTGCAATATAACTGTCATTATAAAGAGCCACAAATATATCTGCATTAAAATATTTTATTTTATCAAGAAGCTCGTCTGCTCTGAAATCATCTATCTTATACACTCTGTCCACAAAAGGCAGATTTTTTACTATCTCATAATTATAGTTTCTCACAAGCAGAATTATTTCTGCTTCGGGAAACATTTTTTTTGCCATAAAAAAGCTGGGAATCGATAAAATCAAATCCCCTATCTTATCAGTTCTTGATATTATTATTTTCATTATATGCTCCGTTTTTATAAATTTCTCTTAATTTAAAATATTTTGCCATTGAATACATGGCACTTGCACAGGCAATCATAAGCCCCTCAACGCCGTCAAGAAATCCCAATCTTATAACATACATTTTTATAAATTTATAAACAGGATTGAATGCAATCTGAAACACAGAAGTTTTTTTCCTTTTTCTGTAATAGTCAAGAGCCCCCTCTGTTGTGTATCTGTTAAATTTTACAAAATAATCCTGAAGTGTCAGATAGCTGTGGTGAAAAATTTCCTCTTTCAGTGTCTCCACCTTTTTCTCTGTAAGAAATTCCTCATGCACCATGTTGTCGTTAAATCTTCCTGCTGATTTTTTAAAAAGTCTTATGTGGTAAGAGTTGCTCCACCCTCCGTGTTTCAGTTTTTTCCCAAAACACACAGAGGTAAAATTCACTGTGAATACATCTCCCTCAATTTCACCTTTTTTTATTTTTATAATTTTTTCTTTAAGAGCAGGAGAAATTTCTTCGTCTGCATCTATATTCAAAACCCATTCATGTGAAGCATTATCTATCGCTTTGTTTCTCTGCATTCCGTAGCCAAGCCATTTTTGTTCAATAAATACTGCTCCGAATTTTTCGGCAATCTCTTTGGTTCTGTCTGTTGACCCGCTGTCCACAATCACTATTTCATCAGCAAAATCTTTTACAGAATTAAGAGTTTTTTCCAAAATTCTCTCTTCATTAAGTGTTATCATTGCAACCGATAGTCCCATAATTTCCGTCCTTTTTCTTAGGATACAAGCCCGTATAATTTTCCTATTAACAGATTTCCCGCTGCCATAAGATTAATTTTGAATTTTTCAGGCGTAAATTTTCTAAGCTCTATTCTTCTTATCATTTCCCAATCGGGAGAATATGAATTTGTGCCTTTTTTTGTTGTGATAAATCCTTTTACTCCCAGTGATTTTAAAATCTCCACCGCTTCCTTGCTTCTGTGTCCCCAAGGCCAACAAAAATATTTCACATTGTTTCCGAGATTTTTTTCAATAAGAGTTTTGTTAAGAGTAAATTCCTCTGTAATACGCTTTTTAAAATCCTCCGCATTTTCGTTAATCATATAAGGCTCTATATTTTCATCAATAAATTTCTGTCCTTTGGATATTATCTCTTTTTCGGATTTTCCTTTGAGATTTTTAAAATAATATTCCTGAAATTTTTTGAAAAACTCTTTGTTAATTATTATTCCCTCTGTTGAATATTCCCCTCTTTTTCTGAATTTTGGAAATCCTTCTTCAACCTCTCCGTACAAAAATACATCTGTGCAGTCTTTGCTGTCCTCGTTAAATACTCCCTGAAGTTTTATCTCTTTGAAAACTGCCATATGTTTGTGGGAATGTGCCTGAAAATCCACAAGCCCGCTGTCATACATCTCTTTTATCTCTTTCCATGTCATATACTGTTCTGTGGTTCCGTCCCCAAGAGCTGTGTATTTTTTCATCGCTTTGTAATTTGCAGTACCGTTTTTTTCAATAACAGTGTCTCCCCATCTTTTTTCACCAATATATAAAGTATTTAAAAATATTGTAGCTTTCATATTATATTTTTTAAGAAGCGGAAACACTATTTTGTAGTTGTCGTAATACCCATCATCAAATGTTATCAGCATGGAGTTTTTGGGAATATTTCCCTCTCCGTATTCTGATAATGTAACTGTATTCATATTTTTTTGTTTTATTATTTTCAAATGCTCTTCAAAAAGTTCGGGAGTTATATTTGAAAGGCTGTTTACCTGATGATATAAAAACACAGGAACACCTTTTCCATTAAAAAAAACAACAGCCAAAATGACAGCTAAAAAAATATATATCATAATTCCTCCATATTTCTAAATGAATGTAAGGGTATAGAAATTTATATTTAAGTTTATTTTTAATTATCTATAATTAATTATATCAAATTGTTCAGTCGGAATAAAGAAGTTTATTAAATAAAATTTTATTTATATAACTCCATCATATTTTTAGATTTCTCTCTAAACCAATCTCTCAATTCTTTCGGCTCTAAAATCTCTCCCATATAATAATTATTTTTTATACTTTGTAATTTTACTCATATTTCACTTCTTTATATGACACTACAAGTTGTTTCATAACTTTTTTAATTTCTTCAACTCTTGGATTTTTAATACATTGCTCCAATTTATCAAAGTATTTGGTAATATCCACAGAGCCATCCTCTATTTTTGTAATAAATATCTTTTTGTTTTCTGTTTTAATTGCTGAATTTACATCATAAAGCAGTTCTTCAAAAAGTTTTTCTCCCGGTCTAAGACCTACAATATCAATTCCCACATCTGCATTTGAAAGTCTTATCATGCTTTTTGCAAGGTCATAGATTTTTACTGGTTTTCCCATATCCAAGATAAAAATCTCTCCCCCTTTTCCTATTGCTCCTGCTTCTATTACAAGCTGAGCTGCTTCGGGAATAGTCATAAAATATCTTGTTATATCTTTATGAGTAACTGTAAGATTTTTTCCTTCTGATATAAGTTTTTTAAATATTGGTATAACTGAACCATTGCTTCCCAATACATTCCCAAATCTTACTGCCATAAATTTTGTATTTTCAGAAACTTTATTCATATGTTCTATAACAAGTTCGCAGGCTCTTTTGCTTGCTCCCATAAGATTTGTAGGGTTTACCGCTTTATCCGTTGAGATAAGCACCATTCTTTCAACACCATATTTATCTGCGCACTCTGCAACTTTCTTTGTACCGAATATATTATTCTTTATAGCTTCCTCCGGGTTATGTTCCATAAGGGGTACATGTTTATGAGCCGCCGCATGAAACACCACATTTGGTCTGTATTTATCAAAAAGAAATTCAAGTTTATCTTTTTCTCTGATATTACATATTTCAGAAACCAAATCTAAATTAGGATATTTTCTTTTTAACTCAAGTGCTAAAAAATATGTATCATTTTCATTTACATCAAGAGTTACAAGCTTTTTGGGATTAAACTTTGCAATCTGTCTTGCCAGTTCAGAACCTATGCTTCCTGCTCCTCCCGTAACAAATATTGTTTTTCCCTCAATAAGTCCTCTGATACTGCTGTCATTTATTACTATTTCATCTCTTCCCAAAAGGTCTTCGATTTTTACATTTCTTATTTGTGAAGCAAGAGATTCATTTTCCAAAATCTCTGATATCGAAGGAACTGTTTTTATATTCACTTCCTCAAGTTTCTGTATTCTTTCAACTATTCTTCTTATTTCAAGGCTGTGAATAGAGGGAAGAGCAAGTAAAACTTCTTCGATTTTTTCATTTTTAATAATCATCTCAAGACTGTCTTTATTTCCAAGAACTTTTATGTTATATATCTCACTTCCGATTTTTTTGCTGTCATCATCAATAAATCCTATTATTTCATATGGAAAATATGGATTAGTCATAGATTCTCTGGCGAGAATCGCACCGGCTTCTCCCGCTCCATATATAAGGGTTCTTTTAATATCTTTTACATTTTTATGAGGTCTGCCGTAATATCTTTTCAATCTGAAAGCATATCTTCCAAGAAGCTGCATAGATACTGAAAGAATAAGTGCCATCATAAGAGTTGTAACAGGAAATCTTTCTGTTTCGTTTATATACATAAATATTGTGAACACTATTGCTGTTGCGGTATTTAACATTAAGAGATTTAATACATCAAGAATATTTGTGTAGCTCCAGCTTTTTTCACTCATATTTTTGTATACATACCCTACAAGAAAAATTCCAAGATATGTAATAATAAATTCAATTTTTAAATGGTTCTGCCAGCCAAAAGAAAATTTAAGCATAAATGCCATAACAATTCCGGCAACAACACTGAAAGAATCTATTAAAAACTTAACAATATTCCTTTCATTAAAAAGCTTGGCTGCATATCTGTTGTCTTTTCCGTAGGAAAATTTTTTCAGAACTCTGTACAAAATCATCTGGTATACAGAAAATACCAAAAATACCGTGAATATTGATATATCTTTATAGAAAAAAAGAAATATCATAAAAATAATGATATTTATAAAAATAGGATTTTGTTTTGATTTTTTTGTAAACTGAAGATTATCTGTAGAACAGTAAAAAAAGATTAAAATTGCAAAAAGTCCGTAAACCGCAGTATTCACACTGAATCCTGTGATTTTGAACATTATTTGATATACTGCAAAAAGCAGAATTGTGTAAATAAATGCCAGTCTATTCATCTCTTTTCCTTCCCTTTGAAATTAACTTTTTATTATAGTTCCTCTTCTAAATTTATACTCTGTTTAAATTTTACATACTTTCTTGGCTTAGCATGGATTATCTCCCCATTTCCTCTTGGGTCAACAACCATTCTTTCCTTAGTTTCTCTCACTTCAAAAGTTCCAAAGCCTCTGAAAACTATTCTGGGATAGCAAGTCAATGCCTCTTTCATCATTTCAATAAATTTCTCCACCTCTTCGGAAGCTTGAGAAAAATTCTCCATTTTATTAAATTCAGCATAAAATTGTACAAACTCTTTTTTTCTCATTATTTTTCCTCCAAACATAAAGAATCCTGCAAATTTTTACTGATTTTAAATTTTATATATTTTTTTGGCTTAGCATGAATAATATTTGCAGAATCTTTTGGATCAACAATAAGCCTTTCCGCTGTTTCTTTCACCTCAAAGACACCAAAGCCTTTAAAAACTATTTTTTCATTCTCTTTAAGAGCAGCTTTTAAAGTATTCATAAACCTGTCGAGCTTTTCTTCTGCCAAATGAAAATCTTTTATTTTATTAAATTCCGAATAAAACACAACCAAATCTTGTTTTGTTGTCATAATAGAATTTCCCTCTGTTTTTTTTTAATTATTTATAAAATAAAAAAGGTGTATAAATGTTTATAAACATTTATACACCGAATTTTTCAAGAAACTTCAAAAAAATATATTGAAAAAATGTAACTTTTTATAAAAAAGTATAAAAAAAATAAGATTTTTGGAAATCTTATTTTTTGTAGAAATAATTATAATTAATTATACACCCAGTTTGTACTCATTAAAATTTATTATACCACATTTTAAAAAAATTTAAATAGTTTTTTAATAAATTTATCTGAATTTTTCTGAAATTGTTTTTTGAAAATTTTTAATTTTCATTTTTATTATACAATATTAAAAGAAATAATTCAAACTATAAATTTTTTCTCTTTTAATATTTCCTGTTTCACAAAATCAAATAAACTTTATAAAGAAACAGCTCCGATATATTAAAACATCGGAGCTGTAAATTAATTTTAATTTTGTGTAAGCAGATTTTTCTTAGCCACAGACAGCATAAGTTTAATTCTGTTGATTTGGTTTACCTCTGAATAAGCAGGGTCATAATCAATAGAAACGATATTTGAATGAGAATATTCTTCTTTCAGTCTTTTTATCATTCCTTTTCCTGTAATATGGTTCGGCAGACAACCAAACGGCTGAACACAAACAATATTAGGTACACCGTGTTCAATCAGTTCAATCATTTCTCCCAGCAGGAACCAACCTTCACCTGATTGATGTCCTATTGAAATATATTTTGAAGTTTTCTTAGCAATATTTCCGATAAAATCTTCTTCTCTGAATCTCTTGCATTTTCTCAAAGCTCTGTTTACAAATCCTGTATAAAAACCTGTTACTGCAAGAGCAGCCTTTGTTCCCAAAGAAGCAAATTTTCCATGGAATCTCTCTTGTAAGAAATCTTCACTGTAAATACAATAATTAATAAAACTCATAAGGCTCGAAGTACGAGCTTCTCCTCCTTCGCTTTCAATAAAATCAACAAGATGATTGTTTGCAAAAGGACTGAATTTTACAAGAATTTCTCCCACAACTCCCACTTTTACTTTTTCCTCAGTTGTAACAGCTATTTCGGAAAATTCCTGTACAATATTGTTAAGATTTTTTCTGAACTGTAAAAGTTTTCCGTTTCTTATATTCTCTCTTACAGTTTCATACCATTTTTCAAAAACCTTATTGGTTACACCTTTTATTTTTTCATACGGTCTGATATGATAAAGAAGCTTCATCAAAATATCTCCGTAAGATACAGCAATCAAAGTTTTGTGTGCCAGTTTCCATGTAATTTTAAATCCCTCTTGTGCTTCATATCCTTTTGAATTCAAAGAAAGTACAGGAACATTGGCAAATCCGCTGTCCTTCAAAGCTTTTTTCAGGAAACCGATATAGTTTGTAGCACGACAGCTTCCTCCTGTCTGAGAAATCATAACCGCTGTTTTATGAATATCATATTTTCCTGATTTCAAAGCAGAAATAAGCTCTCCGATAACAAGGATTGACGGATAGCAGGCATCGTTGTTTACAAACTGAAGTCCGGCATTAAGAGCTTCTTTTGTTTCTTCCAAAATCTCCAGCTTATATCCCTCTGCCGAAAAAGCATCTTTCAGAAGTCCGAAATGAATAGGGGACATCTGAGGAGCAAGTATTGTATATTCCTCTTTCATTTTATGAGTAAATTTATTTTTTCTGTATTCGATTTTATTTTTTACAATTTTTTTAACAGCTTTTTTCTTATCCTGAAGAGCCGCAAGCAGACTTCTTATTCTGATTTTTACAGCTCCCATGTTGCTTACTTCGTCTATTTTCAAAAGTGTGTGAACTTTTCCGTAATTTGAAAGTATCTCTTCCACTTGGTCTGTTGTTACTGCATCAAGTCCGCAGCTGAAACTGTTAAGTTCCACAAGCTCAAGATTTGGGTGTTTTCCCACAAATGTTGCGGCTCTGTAAAGTCTTGAATGATATGTCCACTGGTCGATTACTCTCAAGCCATCTTCAAGAGAAGTAAGACTTGCAACGGCGTCCCCTGTCAGCACAGCAATTCCGAATGAATTTATAATATTAGGTATTCCGTGATGAATTTCCTTATCATTATGATATGGTCTTCCGCAAAGAACAATTCCTGTTTTTCCTGTTTTTTCAAGCCAAGCCATTACTTCTTTGGCTTTGTTCTGCATATCTTTTCTGAAATTATATCTCTCTTCCCATGCTGCATTAACGGCATTTTTAACTTCTTCTCTGCTCACTCCGTATTTTTCAAACTCTTCGTAAACAGTTTTGTAAAGCACTTCTTTATCAGCCATAGAGAAAAACGGTATCATCATATCAACATGTTTTTCTTTTAAAATATCCAGATTATTTTTGATAACTTCAGGGTAAGAGATAACAATAGGACAGTTGAACTGGTTCTGTGCTTTTTTGTCCTCTTTCTCTTCAAAAATTACACATGGATAAAAAATAGTTTTAATTCCTTTTTCTATCAGGTTAATAATATGTCCGTGCACCATTTTTGCAGGATAGCAGATTGAATCTGAAGATATTGTATCCATTCCTTTTTCATATAATTTTTTGGAAGAGTCATCAGAAATAATAACTCTGAAACCTAATTTTGTAAGAAGAGTAAACCAGAACGGATAAGAGTCATAAATATTTAAAACTCTCGGTATTCCGATTTCTCCTCTCGGAGCTTGTCCCGGCTCAAGAGGAATATAGTTGAATAATCTGTTGTATTTATATTCAAACATATTTGGAGCTTTTTCTTTTTTCATATTTCCCAAAGGTCTTTCACATCTATTCCCCGAAATAAATCTCTCTCCGTTTTTAAATTTATGAATTGTCAAAAGACAATTGTTTCCACAGATACCACATCTTGTAAGATTTGTATCAGCAGAAAATCCGTTTAAATCCTGAAGAGTAAGAAGAGAAGATTTTTGAAGCTCATGCTCTTCTGCATATTCTTTTGCAATAACAGCCGCACCGAAAGCTCCCATAAGCCCTGCAATATTTGGTCTTACTGCCTCTCTTTCGGAAATAAGTTCAAAAGCACGAAGAACACAGTCATTAAGGAATGTTCCTCCCTGCACAACTATTTTATTTCCGAATTCCTCTTTATTTTTCATTTTTATAACTTTAAACAATGTATTTTTTACAACCGAATATGAAAGTCCCGCAGAAATATCACCCACTTCTGCCCCGTCTTTCTGAGCTTGTTTAACTTTTGAATTCATAAACACAGTACATCTTGTTCCAAGGTCAGAAGGATTTTTTGCTTCCATTCCCTTTTGAGCAAACTCTTGAATAGAAAGTCCCAGACTTCCTGCAAATGTTTCAAGGAATGAGCCACATCCTGATGAGCAGGCTTCATTAAGAAGAATAGAAGTTATTACTCCGTCTTTTATTTTAAGACATTTCATGTCCTGTCCGCCGATATCAAGAATAAAATCCACATCAGGAGAGAAAAATTTTGCTCCTTTATAGTGTGCCATTGTTTCAACAATTCCCACATCCACATTAAGAGCTGCTTTAATCAAATTTTCTCCGTATCCTGTAACACAAGACCCTTTTATTGTAATCTTGTCTGACATTTTTGAGTAAAGTGTTCTCAAATTATTTATAATATTATCAAGTGGATTTCCTTTATTATGAGAATAGTGAGAGAAAAGTATTTCATTCTGCTCTGACATCAACACAAGTTTTATTGTTGTTGACCCTGCATCAATTCCAAGATAAGCATTTCCCTCATATGTATTTATATCCCTTGTTTCAACAGTTTCTTTCTCATGTCTTTCCTTAAACTCTTTCAGCTCTTTTTCATCGGCAAAAAGAGGAGGTAGACTCATTGTTTCGGGAAGTCCCTGATTTTTTAAAACAGAAATTTTATTTTTAAGCTCTCCGAAAGAAAACTCTCTTGTATTTTCTCTTGATAAAATACAAGCTCCCATTGCCACAAAAAGCTGTGAATCTTCAGGGAAAATTATATTTTCGGGAGTAAGTTTAAGTGTTTCAATAAATCTTTTTCTAAGCTCACTTAAAAAGAAAAGAGGTCCTCCAAGAAAAGCCACTTTTCCTGTAATTTTTTTACCGCAGGCAAGACCTGTTATAGTCTGATTTACCACTGCCTGAAATACAGAAACTGCAATGTTTTCTTTTCTAACCCCTTCATTTATTAACGGCTGAATATCTGTTTTGGCAAAAACTCCACATCTTGAAGCTATGGGATATATTGTGTCATATCCTTTTGCCAGTTCATTCAATCCGGAAGCATCAGTATCAAGAAGAGAGGCAATTTGGTCAACAAATGCTCCTGTTCCTCCTGCACAGCTTCCGTTCATTCTTTGTTCCATATCATTTTTCAAATATGTTATCTTAGCGTCTTCTCCGCCAAGCTCTATGGCAACATCTGTTTCAGGAATAACAGTTTCTATGGCTTTTATACAGGCAATAACTTCCTGAACAAAATCTACATCAATCCATTTGGAAACTCCAAGACCTCCCGAACCTGTGATACTAATTTTAAAACTTACATCAGTACCATAAGTTTTTTCAATGTAAGCAAAAAAATCTTCAAAAAGGCTTTTTGAAGTTTCTCTTACATTGGAAAAGTGTCTTTGGTAAACTGAATAAATTACATTGTCTGCTTCATCAAGGCAGACTATTTTTACAGTAGTTGAACCTACATCAGTTCCCACAAATAATTTTTTCATTGACAGTTCTCCTTGTATAAATTTTATTTAATTGTAATGTTTCTTCAAAAAAATAAAACTTATATTAAATCAGGAGAATCCGTTCCTTATATCTCTCAATAATAGAACAGAAAATATTCTCTTCTGTTAATTTTTTTGTTGCTTTTACAATTTTATCAAATATAATAAAATTTTGGGTATGATGAACAAACTCCGGAAGAGTATCTCTTCCTGTAAAAATATCCGTTACCCTTATTCTATTGCTTATTCTCATAGAGATATAATTTTCCGAATGTTTTGCTTCATTCAAAAAAATTGCATTCTCTTTTTCCGGTCTCAGCGGAGCAGAATTTGTTCTAAAATTAAGACTGTGCATAAAAACTATAAATAAAAAAGAAACAAGAAACGGAATAATATATGCCGCTTGTTTTCTGTTTTTAATACTTTTTATACTCATCTGCCCACCCCCTTGAAAAATTAATAAGAATATACAGTTATATTATATTCAATAATTTTCATGCCCCTATTATACTGCAAATTTTAAAAAAAATCAAATCTCCTCTGTTGAACATACAAACAAAAAAATTAT
>UQXM01000007.1 GCA_900545035.1 uncultured Fusobacterium sp.
GTTATCACAGCTGCTATACCAAACCACAATGATATAAGTCCGGGGATAACTGCCTCTATTACAAAAAATATTATCGCTGCTGCAAGCCATATTAACATATGTATTCCTCCTTTTTGTCTGATTGCTATTCTTCTATTGCTTCCTTTTCAAATTTAGACTGCTGTTTTGCCTTTTCTGTTTCAAGTTCACGAAGTCTTTTTTCTATTTTTGTAAGTTTCC
Source organism: uncultured Fusobacterium sp. (assembly GCA_900545035.1). Lineage (GTDB taxonomy): Bacteria > Fusobacteriota > Fusobacteriia > Fusobacteriales > Fusobacteriaceae > Fusobacterium_B. Next base: position 220 of record UQXM01000007.1, read on the forward strand.
CTGCCATTTCATTTATTCTTACTTCCACAGAGTTTAAAATCCAAAACTGAAAATGACTTGATTTTTTTGTTTCGTAAAGCATCCATATTATTTTAATAATTCCAAGAAGTATTGCCAGATACATAGTCAGCTCAAGGGACATTTTGCCAAGAACTCCCCCCATGAATAAAAGAGCTATTATCATACCGATTAAAAGGGCATTTACTCTTTTTACCTGAGTATTGTTCTTTCCGCCGATTTTTCCAACAATCTGTCTTATTCTGTCTTTTTCTTTTTCAAACTCTTTTAATTCTTCCAATAAGCTTTTTTCCTGCTCTTTCATAAACACCTCTCTCGATTTATTTTTAATTATACTCCCCAATCCCTAGGATATTTAAAATCTGTTCCCATTCCTCTTCCTGATATATTGGCTATCACAGGAAGTTTTCTTTTATATTGAGCTGTTTTCATTCTTCTTATTACAGATTTTATAATATTTTCATCATATCCAAGAGCTGCCACTTCTTCCGGTCTCATTCTTTCATCTGTCAGATAATAAAGTATCTCATCTGCCATACGGTAAGAAAACCCCAGTTCCTGTTCATCTGTCTGTCCTTCCCATAAATCAGCACTTGGTTTTTTATCAATCACTTCTTTAGGTACTCCCATAAATTCAGACAATGCCCACACCTGAGCTTTATACAAATCTCCTATGGGATTTATTGCAGAAGCAGAATCTCCGAACTGTGTGCTGTATCCCAAAAGAATTTCTGTTCTGTTTGATGTCCCCAGAACAAGAGCTCCCTCTTTTGCAGAATTGTCAAAAAGAACATTCATTCTTGTTCTTGCCATCATATTTCCTTTTCTAAGACTTGACATATCTTCATTCATTGCAAAATATGGGTCTACCATAGGAGTAATTTCAACTTTTTTTGTATGTATTCCTGTGGCTTTTACCACAAGTTCTGCATGTTCTACACTTTCTTTGCTGGAAGTTTTGTAAGGCATCATAACTGTATACACATTTTCAGCTCCGAAAGCTTCTGCTGCCAGAAAAGCCACAAGAGCCGAATCGATTCCTCCCGAAAGTCCCAGAATTACTTTTTTAAATCCTATTTTGTGAACTTCATCTCTTAAAAAATTTACAAGCATATCTCTTGTTTTTTCTAAATCAAGTGTTAATCCGTCTGCTGCATTATTTTTCATCTTTAGTTCCCCCTTGAGTTAAAAGCTCTCTGTCCAGTCCAAATTTTCCAAGTTTTGCCGCTCTGTAATCTCTTAAAAGAGTAAGTGTTGCCTGATGAACATTAAGGTTTCCTCCTTTTTGTATCATCTGCATTCTTTTTGCAATATTCTCTATAACATTTCCTGTTGCTCCCTCAAAATCTTCATCAAGAAGTTTGTATCTGTTTTTAAGAGCATCTTTTAATCCGTATCTCATCATTTTTTCGATTAATTTGCAGGCAACATCATCTATCGGCAGAATATCATCTTTTATCGCTCCTGAAATTGCAAGATTGAAGCCCACTCTTTCATCTTCAAATTTTGGCCACAAAATTCCCGGAGTATCCAAAAGCTCCAGTCCCTCTTTTATTCTTACCCACTGTTTTCCTTTTGTGTATCCCGGCATATTTCCAACACCGGCACTGTTTTTACCTACTATTCTGTTAATCAGTCTTGATTTTCCCACATTCGGTATTCCTGCTACCATAAGTCTTGTATTCACTTTTCTAAGACCTTTTTTCATCAATCTTTCTTTTTTCTCCGCTGAAACCTTATCAATTATAGTATAAAGTTTTCTAAGATTAAATCCTGTTTCGGCACTAAGTTCAAGAACTTCATCAGCATCATTGTTTCTGATAAAATAATCTCTCCACTGATTGATTTCAGATTTTTCAACCAAGTCAGCTTTATTTATTACAATAATTCTTTTTTTATTTTTTGAGAAAGTTGCAATATCCGGATTTCTGCTTGAAATAGGAATTCTTGCATCCACCACTTCCAATACAATATCTATAAGCGGCATATTTTCTTTCATCATATCCTTAGTTTTTTTCATATGCCCAGGATACCAGTTTATTTTTGTCATCGACATAAAATGTTCCTCCTATTCCTCGTCTTCGTAGTCGTCCTCTTCCTCATAACTGTCTTTTGCATACTTATTTACTTTTTCTTTTTTCTCTTCCTGCTCATTTCCTCTTACAATTATTACAAATTCGCCTTTCAAAGTCTGCTTTTCAAATTTTGAAATAAGCTCGGAAGTTGTTCCTCTTATAATCTCTTCATATATTTTTGTAATTTCTCTTACAAGAACAATATTTTTTATACCCATAAATTCCTCAATATCTTTAAGAGTTTTCACTACTCTGTGAGGAGATTCAAAAAACATTATTGTTCTTTTCTCATCTGCAAAAGATTTAAGAAGTGTCTGTCTTCCTTTTTTCTTTGGAAGAAAGCCTTCAAAAATAAATCTTCTCATTGATACTCCCGCAACTGAAGCTGCTGCTGTCATGGCACTTACTCCCGGTACAGGGACAACTTTTATTCCCTCATTAAGAGCTGCATCCACAACTTCATATCCTGGGTCAGATATGCACGGAGTTCCTGCATCTGTTACAAGAGCCACATTTTTACCCTCTTTCAAAAGATTTATTATATTCTCAACCTGATGCTGTTTTGTATGTTCATCATATCTGTAAAGAGTATTTGAAATCTCCAAATGATTTAAAAGTTTTTTTGTAACTCTTGTGTCTTCAGCAAAAATATAATCTGCTTCTTTTAATATTCTCACTGCTCTAAGTGTTATATCTTCCAAATTCCCTATTGGTGTCGCTACTATATACAGCATAACTTACCTCACTTTATTGTTTCTTGCTTTCTTTTTCTTTAAGCATTGACATTATTGCTGCCTCTGCTGTCTGAAGCTGTTTATCTGTTTTCTTAACAAGTGTTTCTGCTTTTTCTTTTCCTACAACATCATCAAGTATTCTTTTTTTGCTTTCTGCCTGTTCTTTCTCATCAATATTTGTTACAAGCCCGTCATAGAAAAGGTAATCTTCATCTTCTTCCACAACAATATCCGGAGTAATTCCTTTACCGTGAATATTTTCTCCTTTCGGAGTATAATATTTTGCTATTGTAAGTTTTATTCCGTCCCCGTCAGGAAGAGGAAGAAGCACCTGCACACTTCCTTTACCGAAACTTTTTTCTCCTACAAGTTTTCCTCTTTTGTAATCTCTCACAGCTCCCGCAACTATTTCAGATGCAGAAGCACTGCCCTCATTAATAAGCACTACTAGAGGAAAATCTCCATAATATTTTCCCTCTCTCATATTAAATGTTTCCTGTCCGTTTTTAGGTCTTTCACTTACAATTACCCCCTCAGGAATAAACATAGAACCGATTTTTACAGCTTGATCTATTCTTCCTCCCGGATTGTTTCTCAAATCAAAAATCAAACCTTTCATTCCTTCTGACTGAAGTTTCTCAAGACTTTTTGCTACCTGAACATCTACATCGTCCCCAAATTGAGTAAGTTTTATGTATCCTATTTTATTAGGAAGCATTTTGCTGCTTACATTTTCAAGTTTTATAGTTTCTCTTTTCAAAGTAATCTCTCTTGATTTTTTATCAGCTTCTCTGTATATTTGAACTTTTACACTTGTTCCGCTCTTACCTTTAAGCATTTTTGAAGCTTCTTCCAAATCCATATTGTAAGTCTGCTTTCCATCTATTGCCATAAGTTTGTCTTTAGGTCTTATTCCGGCTTTGAAAGCAGGAGTTCCCTCAATAAGAAGCTCAACCATAACAGGCTCTCCGGCAGATTTTCTGATTATCATTCCCACTCCGGAATATTCCCCTTTTATCTTTCCTTCAAGATCTTCCATTCCGTCTTTGGAAAAATAGTTTGAATGCGGATCACCAAGAGTTTCCATCATTCCTTTGACAGCTCCCTGCATAAGAATAGTTTTATCAAGTTTTTTATCTCCAACAAAGTTTTCCTGAATAATATCCATAATATCTGAAATCTCTTTCAGTTCTTTTACATTATTCATAAAACCTGTTTTGACTTCTTTTTCTTTTGCCGAAATGCTTAACGGTGTCAATGCAATTACTGCTGCTGCCACAAATATTTTTAAGTTTTTCATTACAATGCTCCCCCTAAATTTTCACAGCTGTCAACAATTCCTGCTGTATCAAAAATTATATCATTTTTTTCAGTTCCAAACAGTGATATATATTCTGAATTTCCCTTTCCGCCTTTTATGGGAGAAAAATCCAGTTTTTCCATATAAAGTCCGTGTTTTTCCGCTTCCTCTTTCACTCTTAAAATTGCCGCTTCCTGATATTTTTTATTTCTTACAATTCCCCCTTTGTCTATCATCTCTTTTTCCACTTCAAACTGAGGTTTTATAAGAGCCATAAGTTTTGTCTCAGAATTGAAAAACTTTTTAAGAGATTCAAAAACATTTGTGATAGATATAAAAGATACATCCATTACTATAAAATCAATAGAAGAATTATCTATTTCTTCCGGTTTTAAATCTCTTATATGTTTGTTTTCTATTGAAGTAACTCTTTCGTTGCTTCTAAGTTTCCAGTCAAGCTGATTTGTCCCCACATCAACTGCATATACATGCTCTGCACCAAAAGATAAAGCACAGTCTGTAAATCCTCCTGTTGATGAACCTACATCAAGAATTTTTTTTCCTGTAAAATCAAGACCAAAAACTTTCACAGCCTTTTCAAGTTTTAATCCTCCTCTGCTTACATATCTGAAAGATTTTCCCTTTATTCTTATATTAAGTTCTTTGTTTTCATCTATTTTTATCTGTGTTCCCGGTTTTTCTATTTTCACATCATTTACCAAAACTATTCCTGCCATTACAGCTCGTCTCGCTTTATCCACATCTTCAAAGAATCCGTTGTTTACCAGCAGGACATCTATTCTCTCTTTCATTTTCTTCTCCTATTTGAAAAATTTCATCATCAACAAGATAATCCATCAGCTGATTTGTCATTATCAGATGTCTGAAACCTCTTTTTTCAACAGCTGAAATAAGTTTTGCTGTTTCTCTCACTCGTTTTGTAAAAAAATTGTCCCCGATAGGAACTTTTCTTGTTTTTTTGTAGTAATTCACAAGATGTTTTGTAGTTTTAAGTCTTAATTCCTGTTTTGCCCTTTTCAGTCTGTCTTTTATAACTCCTGTGGTACACATGAATTTTTTACTTACTTCCATAATATTTTCTCCGTTGCACAAAGATTCCAAAATCTCATTTGCTCCGATTGGATTTATTCTGTGATATTTTGCAGAATACATATCAGCTCTGTGAACTATATGTGCTTCCCTTGTGTTCGGCACTATTTTTCCCCATCTTCCGTGATGAGATACAACAATATGAGTAATATTTTTTCTTACATTCTCTTTTATTTTTACACCGGCTTTTGTTTCTATCTCCTCCAAAAGAGAATCAGCCTCTTTTATAATATAGTCAGGTTTTTTAAGCATCATTTGTGAATGGGACATTGTTTCCGAAGTTTTTCTGATACTTCCCTTGCTCAAATCATGAATTACCACTCCCACTATTATTGCAAAAAAATCTATAAATCTTTTGGCTTCGTCAAAATCTTTATAATCTCTTTTTATTTCATCAATGGATACTTTAAGCACATCATATGTGTGTGCACTTACTTTTACTCCCTGATCATCATGGTTTTCAAGCTCCCCGACCATCTCGTTGTTTACGAGAATTTTTATAAACTCTAATGCTTTTTCATTAGCTTTCCCCATTAATTCTACCTTCTATTCTTTCCACTAATTTTTTTCCTCTTAAACCATACTCCTCAAGCAGTATTCCTCTTTTTCCGTGAGGCACTGCTCCTGTTTCTATCCCGATTTTAATTATTTTTTTGTTTATTTTTGAACTGTTGACATAATCGATTATACTGCTTCCAAATCCGTTTACAATATAATTTTCTTCCAATACAACAATGTTATCGTATTTTTCAAAATTTTTATTTATAAATTCTGTATCCATAGGTTTGATTGAAGCAGCACTCACTATTGTTCCTCCCAAACCTTTTTCTTTCAGAATATCTTTTATATTCAAAATCTCTTTCAACATAGATCCCGCAGCTATATAAAGATTTTTTTGTCCGCTGTTTTCCAAAACTTTCCATTTTCCCAAAACAAACGGTTTATCTCCCTCAATATCAAATCCCTCTTCTTTGGAATATCTCACTGCAAGAGGCATATTATACTCTGTGGAAAATTCCAAAATTTCTTCAAGCTCTTTTTTGGTTGTCGGAGCAAGAATTGTAAAATTCGGTATTGATAAAAGAAAAGGCACATCATATATTCCATGATGAGTTTTTCCGTCCTCTCCCACAATACCCGCTCTGTCAATCATAAACCTTACAGGAAGTTTCTGAAGAGAGATATCGTGAATAAGCTGCCCTATTCCTCTTGAAAGAAATGTGGAATACACAGCATAATAAGGTTTCTTTCCTGATACAGCAAGTCCTCCTGCAAAAGTAACTCCGTGTCCCTCTGCTATTCCAACATCAATACTTCTTTCGGGATATTTCTCAAAAAACTCTTTCAATCCTGTTCCTTTTACCATTCCTGCTGAAATTGCACATATATCTTTATCTTTTTCAGCAAGGCTCACAAGTTTTTCTCCAAAAATATCCGAGTATATTTTTTGTCCTTCAACTTTAAACGGATTATATGGACTTACTCCGTGGAATCTTTCTTTGTCTTCTTCGGCAGGTTTGTATCCTTTTCCTTTTTTTGTCCTCACATGAACAAATACAGGTCCTTCCTCCTCTTTGGCTTTTTCAAAAACTGAAAGAAGCTCCTCCATATTATGTCCGTCTACTACACCAAAATATTTAAATCCAAGATTTTCGGATACACTCATAGGCAGGAAAAAGTTTTTTATTGAATGCTCCGCTCTGCCCAAAGTATCTTTTACTTTTCTTCCTATACTTCCTCTGTTAATCATATTTTTAAAATCTTTTTTAACAGCCATGTAAACTTTGCTGGAAATCATTCTGCTGAAACAGTTTGCCAATGAACCCACACTTTTTCCGATAGACATATCATTATCATTTAACACAACTATAACATTTTTTAAATTTCCCATATTGTTAAGAGCTTCCAGAGAATGTCCGTTAGCTATTGAAGCATCTCCAACCACAACTATTACCCTTGTGTCAGGTTCTGCAAAAGCTATTCCGCATCCGGCTGAAAGAGCACTCCCCGCATGACCTGATATGAACCAGTCGGCACTGCTCTCTTTGGGATCAAGAAAAGGACCGATTCCTTTATATGTTCTTATAGTTGAAAAATTTTCATCTCTTCCTGTGAGAATTTTATATACATAAGCCTGATGACCTACATCAAATAAAATCTTGTCATTTTCACTGTTAAATATTTTTTTCAATGCAACAGTAAGCTCCACAACCCCAAGATTTGAAGCAAGATGTCCTCCGTTTTTCAGGACTACATCAATTATCTTCCCTCTTATGCTGCTGCACAGCTCATTCAGATTTTCTGTTGTCATATTGTCCAAATTCATATTTTTCACCTTTAATTTTAAGAAATTAAATATCCTTTAAAAATAAATGCCACTGCTACCCCCAGCAGCATTCCTGCCAAAACTTCTATCTGTGTATGTCCCAAAAGCTCTTTTAATTTTTCATCGTGAAACATCTCTCCGATTTTTTCGGAAAGTTTTTCCACCATTCTGTTTAAAACCCCTGCCTGTTTTCCTGCCGCTCTTCTTATTCCCACAGCATCATACATAACAACCATTGCAAAAACTGCCGAAATTGCAAAATATGCACTGGAAGTTCCGTAAATTATTCCCATACAGGCTGTCAGACATGAAACTGTCGAAGAATGAGAGCTTGGCATTCCCCCTGTATCATAAAATCTTCTTATATTAAATTTTTTTTCGACAAAAATGCTTGTCAGAACTTTATAAAACTGGGCAGCAAACCAGGCAATAAAAGTTACATCTAAAATTTTGTTTCCCAATATTATTCCTGCTTCACCCATATTCCCCACCTCAGTTATTTTATTATTTTATATTTTTTATTTCTGCTGAAATTTTTGGTTTTTCAGTATTTTCTTTAAAAAGAATTATTGTTTTACCGATAATTCCCACAACTTCACATCCTGTTTTTTCCTCAATCTCTTTTGCAACTTCCTCTTTTTCAACTCTTGAATTTTGTAAAATTTTTACTTTTATAAGTTCCCTTGATTCTATAACATCAAGTATGCTTTGAGCCTGATTATCTGTAAATCCGTCTTTTCCAAGTCTTACCATTGGCTCAAGATCATGTGCCGCTTTTCTTAAATATTCTCTTTGTCTGCTGTTCATTAAATTTATTCTCCTTTATTTTCCAAATATTTTATTTTTTATTTTATATTTCCATTACAATAGGAAGTATCACAGGATTTCTCTTTGTCTTGCTGTACACAAATTTTGACACTGCCTCTTTTGTAAGATTTTTTATAGGCGTCCAGTCTTTTATAACTGTATCCTCCAACTTTCTAAGTTTTTCATTTATATGTTCCATAGTTCCGCTTATCAGTTCTTCCGAGTCTTTTGAATAAGTAAATCCCCTTGTAACTATTTCAGGACCTGCAACAATTTTTCCTGTTTCTTTGTTCAGTGTAAATACAACTATTATTACTCCGTCTTGTGAAAGCTGTTGTCTGTCTCTTAAAACAGTCTGCCCGATATCTCCAACTCCAAGTCCGTCAATGAATGTTGCCCCGGCACTTACTTTTCCTTTTATTTTTACACCACTTTTTGTTATTTCTATCTTGTTTCCGTTAAGCCCTAGAAGTGTGTTTGCTTTAGGCACTCCTGTATTTATTGCTGTTTCAATATGAGCTTTCAGCATTTTGTATTCCCCATGAACAGGCATAAAATATTTTGGCTTTATCAGACTGAGCATAAGCTCCTGTTCTTTTATGCTTGCATGTCCTGATACATGAATTCCAGCAACTTTTTTGAAAATAACTTCCGCATCATATTTTAAAAGATTATTTATATTTTTGGAAACAGCTTTTTCATTTCCGGGAATAGGAGTTGCAGATATTATTACTGTATCTCCCTCTTTTATCTTTGTATGTTTGTGAATATTCTGAGCTATTCTCGAAAGAGAGGCCATAGGCTCTCCCTGTGTTCCTGTGCAAAGAATTACGACCTTATTGTCTTTCTGCTCTTCCACTTCTGAAAGAGGTATCATAGTGTCTTTTTTAATTTTCAGATATCCCATTTTTGAAGCTATATCAAAAACTTTTACAAGACTTCTTCCGTCAATCGCAATCTTTCTTCCGTAAGATTCTGCTATTGTTACAATCTGCTGAAGTCTGTGAATGTGTGAAGCAAAAGCTGCCACAATTATTCTTCCTTTAGCTTTTGCAAACTCTATCTGAAATGCTGCTCCAACTGATCTTTCAGAAGGAGTATAACCTTCTACCTCTGAATTTGTGGAATCTGCAAGAAGAAGATCCACTCCTTTTTCTCCAATCTGTGCAAGTCTTGCAAGGTCAGTTCCCAGTCCGTCAACAGGAGTTAAATCTATTTTAAAATCCCCTGTAAATAAAACTGTTCCGGCAGGTGTTGTTACAAGAATCGCATAAGAATCTGCTATTGAGTGTGTTACTCTTATAAATTCAACATTGAAATATTTTCCCACTTTTACTTTTGAACGATTTTTTACCTCTCTCATTTTAGGCAGATCTCTCATTTTCAGATTTTCAAATTTTCCCTCTATAAGAGCAAGAGTAAGTTTTCCTGAAAATATTGAAACCTCTTTATCTATTTTTTGATAAAGATATGGAATTGAACCTATATGGTCTTCATGCCCGTGAGTTACAAATAAACCTTTTATTTTATTTTTATTATTTTCCACATATGAGAAATCAGGAATTACTAAATCTACTCCCAAAAGCCCCTCTCCCGGAAATCCAACTCCGCAATCAATTATGATTATTTCATCTCTGTACTGAACAAGAGACATATTTTTTCCTATTTCATCGAGTCCTCCAAGAGGAATTACATACATTTTTTCCTCTTTCAGTTCTTTTAAATCTTTTTCATTTTTTATTTCCTGTATATTTTTTATCTCAAGATTTTCAGCCGGGATATTCAGTTTGTCTTCTGCCTTTTTACCCCGTCTGCTTCTTGCTTTTTTTATTATTCTTTCCATTTTTCTCCTTACCGTATTATAATACTAAATCTTTAAAATTAAAATTCTCGATATTAAAAATATATGCGTAATTTATGCAGCGAAACAGAATACTGAAAATTTGATGTTTGAACGAAGTGAGTTTCAAATTTTCTTTCTGTGAGCAAAATAAATAGCTGATATTTTTTCTTAGAGAATTTTAATTTTACAAATCATACAAGGATAAATATTGGTCAATGAACTTCTTTGCCACTCCACCTGCAACAGCTCCTCCGCTTCCTGCTCCTTGAAGCAGCACAACAAAAACTATTTCTGGATTGTCAGCAGGAAAATATCCCGCTACCCATGCGTGAGTTTCTTTAAACTGTGAGTTCTGTGCAGAACCACTTTTTGCAGCAATTTTAAGTCCTGGTGTTCTCAATATTTTTCCTGTTCCGTTTTTTTCTTCCACCACTCCTATCATAGCATTTTTAAGCATTTTGTAATATGAGTTCGGATAATTTACCTGAATACTCTTTACTTTTTCTGTTTCCTCAACTGTATTTCCGTCGGAAATATAATCAACAAGTCTTGGTCTGTAAGCATATCCCTGATTTGCCAGAACAGAATAAGCCTGTGCAACCTGCAGAGGCGTTGCTGTCATATATCCCTGTCCTATTGCAAAAATAATTGTATCTCCTGTATACCATCCTTCTTTAAATCTTTTTTTCTTCCATTCGGGAGACGGAACAAGTCCGCTTTTTTCTCCCGGAATGTCTATTCCGGTAGGTTTTCCAAAGCTGAAATTTTTTACATTTTTGGTAATTACAGCAGAACCGTATTCATGTGCTCCCCTATAAAAATACACATTGGCAGATTCAATTATTGCTTTTCTCAAATCAACATAGCCGTGTCCCCCATGCTTCCAAGATCTCCACTTCCATTCACCTATTCTGTATGCTCCGTCATCATAAAACTGTTCTTTCGGATTAAGCCCAGCTTCCAAAAATGAAAAAGCAACAAAAGGTTTGAACACAGACCCCGGAGGATATTCTCCCGATATTGATTTATTGGTAAGAGGTTTTCTTTTGTCATAAAGAATATCGTTCCATAAATCAGCAGGGATTGAGGAACTGAATGTATTAAGAGGGTATGTGGGATAACTTACCATAGTAAGAACTTTTCCGTTTTTGGGATTTACTGCTATCATGCTTCCCACAAGTTTCTGCTCTTTAAAAATATTCTCCATATAATTCTGCAGTCTCATGTCCAGTGTAAGATGAACATCTTTTCCTTTTACAGGAGGTTTTCTTTTTATTGTTTTCTGTGCTATAGATCTGGCATTTACTTCAAAATACTCATATCCCTTTTCCCCTCTCAAAATTTTATCATACTGTTTCTCGATTCCCTCTTTTCCAATAACATCTCTGTCATCATATCCTTCATCTTTTAATGTTTCGTATTCTTTATTGGAAATTTTTTTCACATATCCTATAACATGAGAGGCACTTTCATCATTCAAATATTTTCTTTTGAAATATGTTTCCACTTGCAGATAAGGAAACTCATTTTTTCTTTCCAAAATCTTATGTGCTGTTTCTTCGTCAAGGTCTTCCATTATGGTATTTTCTCTTGTATACATAGAGATTTCTCCATATTTTATTCTTTTTTCGATATATTCCTCTGTTCTTCCTGTCAGTTCACTTATAGATTTCAGAATTTTTTCATCAAATTTTCTCTCGTTCAGATAATTAAGTCTGTACCCTATTTTATTGGTTGCAATAATTTCTCCGTTTACATCTATAATATTTCCTCTCAATGCATCATTTCTTACAAATTTTACACGGTTGTTCTCAGCTTTGTATTTGTATTCATCAAATTTATAAATCTGAAGATATCCCATTCTTACTACCAAAAGAGTAAATACTGTAAGCATTACTATTTTCACAATAAGACATCTGTCCGAATTTGACTCTCCAAGCTTCATTCCTTTTATTTTTTTGCTTTTTAAATCTTTCATCTTTATCATTACTGAACTGCACCTGCTTTTGTTTTCTTATATATTTTCATAAAAATATAGTTAAAAATATTATAAAAGATGAAAGGAACAAAAATTCCCAAGTAATCAAGCCCTTTTTCAAAAGCTCCCCACCACAAAATCTGTTCTGCCAATGAAAATATTAAAATATTTATATATGTATATTTAATATGTTTCAGCATATTGTAAAAAATAATATAAAATACTGCAAACCATGCAAGTATTTCCAGAGTCATATCTGTCTGAAGAGAATATATAAGTCCTGTAACACCTACAAGAATTAAAGATTTTTCTGTTTTAAGGGTTGTCTGATATAACAAATAGGGCATAATAAATATACCATTCGAAATTTGAATGGAAATACTTCCCACTATAAAAATTAAAATAATATAAATTATATCCAGCATTTTCCCTCTGCTCCAAATTAAATTGTTAAACTATTCTGCCACAACAACCACTTTGTTCTGCAGATCATTTTTTTCCACAAATTTGTCAATTCCAAGTTTTTTACCTATTTTATAAGCTATATAATAATCCTCTTTGTTGTAATTGATAAGAGTATCTGTTCCTTTTACATTTTCTTTTCTTTGCACAACATCATTGTATCCGTCTTTTTTCAATGTTGCTGCATAAGCATCTGCACCTGCTCCCTCTCCCACGATTTCAACAGTAAAGATTTTTCTTTCCTCTTTACCAAGAACAAATACTACATTTGCAAGAGTGGGAATAGTTGCATCCTCTTTTATTTTAAAATATTTTTCATTTATTTTCATTACAAGCTCTTCAACTTTATCTTTGGGCAGGTCATTTATAATTACATAAGACTGCTCTCCGTTTGTTTCGTAGTTTGCAGCATTGTATTTTACTCCCAGTTCTCTGTGGAGTCTTTCTCCTGTTCTTCTTGCATGTCCTGCTCTTCCGTTGGCATTTAATATATCAACAATAATATTTTCATTTGCTATATTTTTTATATTTTTATCTCTGAACAAATCATCAAACATAGACTCCATATTTGATGTAAGAATATGTCTTCTCTCATTTATCATAACTTCGGGAATATTTCTTGCATTTTTTACATTGATATCAACTTCCCCGAATTTTATTACTTTATATTTTTCCACTTTTTCAGGAAGCACAGCATTCACTCTGTTCAATACTTCCTCATAATTTTTTACTTTTACCAAATCTCTGAAACTTATATCCTTATCAACCTGAATGTCAAAAGGTATTTTTATTGCCAGTTTATCTTCATACACCACAAACAGATTATCTTTTCCCACGATCATATATCTGTCCCAGTCTTTTATATCTTTGTTGCCGTTTATAAGATTGTATATAAGCATTCCGATAAGAAGAAACAGTACAGCTATTCCTCCCAAAACATATTTTACTCTAGGGTTTGATGATTTTTTTTTATTCAGTTTCACCTGTCAACAGCTCCTTTTCCATTCCTGTAATTTTTACATTTACTTCATCATTAACATTCAGATTGTCAGCATATACTTTCACTCTCAAATAATTCTCGCTGTAACCTAAATAACCGTTTCCTTTTTTTTCTTCTATCAATACATTTAAAGTTTTTCCAATATATTTTTCTCTCACTTTCACAGCACTTTCTTTTTCTGAATTTTCAAGGTCTGCTGCTCTTCTTTTTTTCTCGGCAGGAGATACCTTGTTTTTAAAAGTTGCCGCAAGAGTGTTTTCTCTTTCTGAATAAGGGAATACATGAAGAGTTGAAAATCCTATCTCTTTTATAAGATTTTTGCTGCTCTCGTACATCTCCTCTGTTTCTCCGGGAAATCCGACAATAACATCGGCAGTGTATTCTATATTTTCAACATTCTCTCTAAGTGCTGAAAGTCTGTCCACAATAAGCTCTGTCCCATATTTTCTTCTCATACCTTTTAATACTTCATCATTGCATGACTGCAGAGATATGTGAAGATGAGGCATTATTTTTTTATTATTCTTCATTATATTAATAAATCTCTCATTTATTTTATCCGGATACATAGAACCTATTCTTATTCTGGTAATTCCTTCTACTTTTACAACTGCTTCCAAAAGGTCTTCGAAAGTTATTTTTTCTTCAAAATCCTCTCCGTATGCTCCAAGATTTATTCCTATAAGAATTATCTCCTTAAATCCCTCTGCTGAAAGTTTTTCAGCTTCTTCTATAATATTTTCAAGTTTTCTTGATCTACTCTTTCCTCTTCCGAAAGGAATTTTACAGTATGAACAAAAATTATTACACCCGTCCTGAATTTTTATATATGCTCTTGACATTTCTCTGAAAGTTGAGAATTCAAATTCTTTATACTCTTCCTCTTTAAAAATATCATCAAGCACAACATGAGAGGACGGTTTCCTCTCTATATTTTCAATAAGGTCTATAACTCCTGTTTTGTTGCTGTTTCCCACAACATAATCAACTTCTTCTATTTCAAGAAGCTCTTTTGCATTTGTCTGTGCATAACATCCAGTTACTATAACTTTGGAATTTTCATTTGCCTTTTTGGCTCTTCTCAAAATATTTCTTGTTTTTCTGTCTGCCACTGATGTTACTGTACAAGAATTTACAACATAAAAATCTGCACATTCTTCAAAAGGTACTTCTTCATATCCCAATTTTACCAATTTATTTTTAAGGCTCTCTGTTTCATACTGATTAACTTTGCATCCCAAAGTATAAAACGCCACTTTTTTATTGAAACTCATTTACTAATATTCCTCCTACTACGATAGAAGCCGTTTCTGCTCTCAAAATATTTTTTCCCAGCGTAACAATTTTTACATTTGGGATTGACTGCAGATATTCTATCTCGCTGATATCAAAGCCCCCTTCAGCTCCTATTAAGTACAGAACTCTCTTCGGCACAGTGTTAAGTCCTTTCAAAAGATTTTTCAGACTGTGCTCCTCCTCACATTCATAAGGTACAATTACCATATCATATTGTAAATAGTCAATATCTTTTAACTTTTTTATATTATCTATTTCCAAAAGTTTTACTCTCTGACATTGTTTTGTTGCTTCTTTCACCACTGTATCCCATTTATCTTTTTTTTCACTGAGTTTTACTATTGTTCTTTTTGTTTCCATAGGAATTATTTTGTCTATTCCTATTTCTGTCAGTTTTTGAATTGCAAGTTCCATTTTATCATTTTTGATTATACTTAATCCTGCTGTAATTTCTGTATTTTTTACAAAAGTATCCTCTCTTGTTTCCAAAATTTCAAGAACAATCTCTTTTTTTTCAATCACAATAACTCGGCATATATATTCATTCATTCCGTCAACTGCTCTTATTACTTCTCCCTCTTTTACTCTGAAAGCATTTTTAAGATGGTTGATATCATTTTTGTCATTAATAAAAATTCTGTCTGCCTGAATATTTTTACTCTCTATTATAACACTTATCATGTAAAACTCCTATATCATATCTCTGTTTTTTATCAGCTCGTCAAGTGTTGTGCTTTTTAAAATATCTTTCATGGCACTGTCAAGTTTTCTCCAGATACAGCTGTCTGTGCAGCTGCTGTCTGTACAATCCTTTGTTTCTTTTACATTTTCATTGCAGTTGATAACTTTTGTATCATCATCAAGAATTTTGTAAAGTTTGTAAAGAGTAATTTCGGCAGGATTTTTTGAAAGCTTGTATCCTCCGTTTGGTCCTCTTTTCCCCTCAATTATATTTTCATTTTTCAATTTATAAAGTATCTGCTCCAGATACTGTACTGATATATCCTCTTTTTCTGATATTTCTTTTATTCTCACTATTCTGTCTTTGGCACTTTCTTCAGCTATATAAACAAGTGCTTTCAATCCATATCTTACTTTTGTGCTTATTTTCATATTTCCTGCTCCTTAATTTCAAAATGCTCCTTAGCTTTGCTGGTTATCATTCTCCCTCTCGGAGTTCTTTTTATATATCCTGTTTTTACCAGATAAGGTTCATATACCTCTTCTATTGTTCTTCTGTCCTCTCCCAAAAGCAAAGAAAGAGTTTCTATTCCCACAGGTCCGCCCCCGTAGTTTTTCATAATTGACAAAATAATATTTCTGTCAAGTTCATCAAGTCCGTCATCATCAACACCCAAAAGTTTTAAAGCTTCTGCTGCTATTCTTTTGGTAATAATTCCGTTTCCTCTTATTTCCGAATAATCTCTCACTCTTTTTAAGAAACGGTTTGCTATTCTCGGAGTTCCTCTGCTTCTTCTGGCAATCTCCACAGCTCCCTCTTTTTCAATTTCAACTCCAAGAACTTTTGCTCCTCTTATCAAAATCTGAATAAGTTCTTCCTGTGTGTAATATTCCATTCTGTGGCTTACTCCAAATCTGTCCCTCAAAGGAGAACTCAAAAGTCCCGCTCTTGTTGTTGCTCCTATAAGAGTAAATTTTGGCAGCTCAATTCTTATTGACCTTGCAGCAGGTCCTTTTCCGATTATTATATCAAGCTCTCCGTCCTCCATGGCAGGATACAAAATTTCCTCCACAGAGGTGTTTAATCTGTGTATCTCATCTATAAAAAGAATATCATTTTCTTCAAGGGAAGTAAGAATTGCAGCCAAATCTCCCGCTTTATCAAGAACAGGTCCCGATGTTATTTTAAGATTTACATTCATTTCATTGGCAATTACTCCGGCAAGGGTAGTTTTTCCCAGTCCGGGAGGTCCGTACAGCAGTGTATGATCAATACACCCTCCTCTTCTTTTGGCTGCCTCTATGAATATCTTCATTTTTTCTTTCAGATTAGTCTGCCCTATATACTCTGAAAATCTTTTAGGTCTGAGACTTCTCTGTGTATCTGTTTCATTTGTCAGCTCTTTGTCTGTAACTATCCTGTCCATTAAAATTTCCTGCTCCTTTTTAAATGAACGATACCACTGCAAACTGTGCAAATCCTATCACTGCACCCAGCACCGCTCCTATATATTCAATATGCTTCAGTTCTTTTTTGGCAAGAGAAATTATTATCTCCTCCACTTTTTCCAATGAGAATCCGTCAACCTTTTCTGTTATAATTTTTTTGATATCAACTTTACTTTCAAGATATTCTCCGAAAGCTCTTATCATCTCTTCTTTGTTGTCAAGAATACTCTGTTTTATGATTCCCTTTATTTTTTCAAGCATTGAATCGCTCAAAAAAAATGCTGCCATTGGAAAATTTTTCAAAATTTCCTCTTTCAGCTTTGATTCAAGTATTTTATCTATTATTCCGCTCATATTTTTCTCAAGATCATCAGCAGATATTTCAGATATTATATCTTTTATTGAAACCAGCTCATTTTCCACAACTTCTGCAATACTTTTCCCTATCTCATTTTTTCTTTTCGGCAGAAGCCCTTGTATTTTGAAAAAGAAAAAATTAATCTCTTTATATGGTCTGAAAAGCATTTTTATGGCGATAAAATTTGTTATCCATCCAATCATTGCTCCGATTAAAACAAGTAAAAAACATTTAAGTATCATTTTGCATAAATCTCCCATTATATTCTTTATCTATTTTATAAATTATTATATCATTTACTTCCACTTTTTTAAAGTTTTTTATTGGTTTTTAGTTTTCTTAAAAAAACAGAACTGCTGCACAATTTTAAATGCAACAGTCCCCGTTTTATATATCTATCATTACAACATCTCTTTTTTCTTTCAGTTCTCTTATGCTATTTTCTGAAAGAGATACTTTATAAGTTACTCTGTCGTTATAACCTTTTTCAATTATTTCGTCTCCGTTTTTATAAATTATCTGTTCCACTTCAGCTGTCTTTTCATAGGAAAAATCCAAAAGGAAAAGACTTTTTTTCACATAATCCACAATACCGGCTTCCTGAATTGCAAGTTTTGCTGTTTTTGCATAAGCTCTCACAAGCCCTCCCGCTCCCAATTTTATTCCGCCGAAATAACGGGTAGCCACAACAGCCAAGTTTTCCGCTTCCATATATGTGATTATATCTCCCATCGGTTTTCCTGCTGTCCCTTTCGGTTCTCCATCATCGTCCACTTTAAAATATTCCTGTCCTCCGTCAGTTACTTTGTAAGCAGAGCAGTTGTGAGTTGCATCTCTGTGTTTTGCTTTTATCGTCTCAATAAATTTTTCAGCTTCTTCTTTTGTGGAAACAGGCTTTATATATCCTATAAATTTTGATTTTTTTTCTTCAAATTCTATTACACATTCTTTTCCTACTGTTCTCACTCTGTTCTCCTAAAAAATTTTTTTATTTCTTTTCTGTAAACTGTTCCGATTAATATTATATAAATGAAAACCACAAATTTCAATGATAATTTATTTTCACACTCTGCTGCAAGATAAGGAATTTTTCCAAAAAAATCCAGCATAATTTGAAGCAGCCCGTAAATTTTTTCAAGAATATGCGAAAAAATTAAAGCAAAAATTTTTTCGGGAAAAAAGAAACTTATAAATCCCAAAGTTACATAAATCATTCCCACAGGTGTTACAAACATATTTGTAAAATATGATAAAAAAGATACTGTACCGAAAAAATATGCACTTACAGGGATTATAAAAATCTGAATCGTTCCTGTAAAAATAAGAAAATTAATAAATTTTTTTAACTTTATATTTTTTATCTTTTTCTTCAAGCAGCATTTCGGATAAATATATATTATTGTAAACAGACATATATATGATAAAAGAAAAGATATATCTCCTGCCGAAGCAGGAAATAAAATAAGATTTACAACCGCTGCCAATGCCAGTGATTTTTTCATATCTGCCGTTTCATAAAATATTTTTCCCAAGAGAAAAACACTTCCCATTATATATGCTCTCACCACGGAAGGACTTGTGCTTATCCCTGCCGTATACACTGAAAGGCAGTTAAATGCCAAAAAATATCTCATTTCTCTTTTTATTTTCAAAAAATTTACTCCGTATAAAATTATCCCAATAACTGCACCGATATGCAGTCCTGAAATTGCAAGAAGATGAGCCGACCCGCTGTAAATAAATTTTTCTCTCACATCTCTGTAAATATATCTTCTCTCTCCCAGAATAACCCCCTGCAAAAAATTTCCACATCTGTTTGAAAGATATTTTTTCATTGTCTCCAATCTGCCGTTAAAAAATTTTTCAATTTTATTTGACTGAATTTCTTCTTTTTTTATCGGCTCAACAGAATAAAATTCATATTTGTCAGAAAGTTTTTCTGCTTTTCCGTATACAATATATCTGCCGTCAGAAGTATTTGGAATATATAAGTTAATATTTTTTAAAGGGAATCTGTCATCAATTTTTAAAGCTTTCCCTCTTCCGTTCACAATATTTGTTTCTACTTTTAATATTTCTCCGGGAGATATTTCATGAAAATTTACTGTTGTAAAAATTCTTATCAAAAAAACAAGCGGAATAATATAATACAAAAATTCTTTTTTCTCAAACCAAAACCAAAGCATAGCAAGAGAAAAAATCGTTATCATGCAGACTGTAAAAAAAGAGGCAAAATATATTCCTGCCCCTATTAACAAAATCTCTGCCGACAAAAAAATTATACTGCCCATAATAACCCATACCCTCTATATTTTATTTTTCTTCATATTTATAATAAAAGAAAAATGCTATTACAAATGATATCGCCGCAAAAATTGCTGTTGCATAAATCCCATATTTTGTAGCAGCTCCGTCTGTCCCACCAAAAGCAAGAATAAACGGCAGTACAAGAATTGAAATCATAAATGCCATTTTTAAGAAAAATCCCTGTATGCCAAAACATATTCCCTCAATTTTATTTCCTGTTTTCTCTGTTATTTTGCTGCTTATTTCACTCAGCATTGCAGGAGGAAAAATAAATGCCCCTCCGGCAACAGGAATTCCTATAAGTCCGAATAAAATAAATCCGAATGACTCAGGAAGAATTTTTCCAATCATAAACAACATTACGGTAAATATTGTAAGAAGAACAAGACAGCCAAGCATAACTTTTCTGTATCCTATTTTTTTAGAAAGTTTGTTTGTAGGATAAAAGAAAAGAGCAGACATTCCGAAAAGAATTGCTGAAGCTGCTGTTATTTCTCCTTTACCGTACCCCATAATATCCTCAACATAATAGTTCATTGTGGCTCTCAATGTATTAAATCCCACAAAAAAGAACAGAAGTCCGAAAAGATAAAAAATAAAATTTTTGTTTGAGGTAATAAGAGTTACAGTTTCTTTGAAAGATATTTTTGAAGTTTCCCCTTTGGAATAATTTTTTTCAGAAACACCGAATACTGTTATATATCCTCCCAAAGCAGCAAAAAAACTTAAAACAATTACCATTCCTCTTATTCCGTAAACAGTATCTCCATTTCCTATAATCTTTATCAGATATCCCGGAATTATCATAGCCACAGCTGTGTATAAAAGTCTGAATACAGACTGCCATGTGGAAAGATTAAGTCTTTCTTCCATTGTATTTCCTATTTCAGGAATAAGAGCATTGTAAGGAGCTCCCACTATTGTATAAAAAGTAAAAAACAAAGAACCTACCGCTGCAAGATAAATAAACGCCGCTGTCCCTGATGAAGCAGGAGGAAAAAACAACGCCACTGTCGAAAGTCCCAAAGGAATACTTCCCGCTGCAATAAAAGGTATTCTTCTTCCCCATCTTGTATTTACTTTATCTGAAATATATCCCACAGCAGGGTCTGTTATCATATCAACCACTCTTGATATTGCAAAAGCTATTGAAACAAAAACAGGAGCCATTATCGGTTTCAGTCCCGAACTTTCCGACGGCATATAAAAATATAACAGCCACTGTGCAAAAATCTGATCAACTATTGCATAGCTCACTCCCATTCCGTAAAATATCTGTGTTCTTTTTGATAAACTCATTTCTAATCCTCCTGATATATCACAGGAATATTTCTTGCTTCATATCTGTTTACAATATTGTAAATTCTTCCTGACCGTTCATTGAGTTCAAGATAAAATCTCTCCTCTTCTGAAAGAATTTTTTGTATATTTTTGAGTCCTGTGATAATTTTAGTTTCAATTTTTGTTTCTTTATTCTGTTTTGCCAAATTTTTGAGATACTCTCTTCCCTTTTGAGAAAATCCCATTATTCTGACATAAGGAATTTTTTGTTTTGTATTTTCAGTTATCTCTTTTGTTATTCCCAAAAGAACATGAATAAGTATTCTCTGCACTCTTCCTATGGTAAATCTTTTTGTGATTATTTTTTCCAAAAAATCTTTATAATTTTCACACACAAGTGCTGCTTCATACAGTCTTATATGAAATCCCTCTTCCATATCCTGAATATCTCTCATGGCTTCTCTCTGTGAAAGAACGGCATATCTTATAAGAAAATAAAATTTTGAAATATCTGCTGTCCTCTTTTCCTCAAAAGCTTTTATCAAAATTTTCCAAGATTTTTCAGGAATAAATTTTTGTATCTCTTCCATATTTTTATTTTCTTCAAACATTTTTCTGATTCCCGATGCACTGGCAATATCTCCGAAAGTTTCGTAAGAGTGGTATCCTGCTCCCTCTCTTTTTAAAGTTTTGGGAACAATACTGCTTTCCCAAAAATCTATTGCTCTTAAATATTCTATTCCGAGAATATCATTTGAATTTACAATATATTCTTTTCCAAGAAAATTTTCTATTTCTCTGTTGTAAGCTGTGGGATAAGACATTCCTTGTTTCAAATTTTCACGAAGTTTTTCTGAAAAATTTTCACTTTTTTCCAGTAAAATTATTTTCTTCATTTTTTCCGTGTCGGAGCTTTCAGAACCAAAAACAATTTCCTCCGCTCCGAGAATATTAAGTATTCCCACCGCTCCTCTTGCAAAAATCTCTGCACTCTGGCATGAATAAAAAACAGGAAGCTCTGCCACAATATCTGCTCCCTCTGCAAGAGCATCCCTGCATCTGTCCCATTTATTTATAAAAGAAGGCTCTCCTCTCTGAACAAAATCCCCACTCATAACAGCTATCACAACATTATTTTCCTCTTTGGCATTTTTAAGATGATATTTGTGTCCGTTGTGAAAAGGATTGTATTCCACCACTATTCCCGTGATTTTCATAGTCCGCTCCTTTAAATTTTATGTTCAGTTTATATAATACCATAATTTTTTAAACAAATCTTTGTATTTTTTTATATTTTATATTATAATTGGTTATGTTTATCTTTTTATAGAAATTTGAGGACGGTGAAATATGCTTATAACTTTAGATATAGGAAATACTCACATAGTAACAGGACTTTTTGATGAAAAAGGAAATACTCTTCTTACATTCAGAATAGCTACCAATGACAAAATGACAGAGGACGAATATTTTTCATATTTCAGAAATATAACTAAATTTAACGAACTTGAAATTAAAAATGTAAACGGAATAATAATCGCTTCTGTTGTGCCAAATCTTATTACTATTTTCCAATTTTTTGGAAGAAAATATTTTAATATCGAGCCTATGCTTGTTGATAGAGACAGCAGACTTCCTTTCACATTTGCACCTAATATGAATCCGACAGGTTTCGGTGCTGACAGAATAATTGATATTGTTCAGGCTCTGAAAGAGTTTCCCGATAAAGAAGCTCTCATAATTTTTGACCTTGGAACAGCCACTACATATGATGTTTTGAAGAAAAATGTTTATGTTGGAGGAGGAATTCTTCCGGGAATAGAAATGGGAATAAATGCTCTCTGCACAAATACAGCAAAACTTCCGAGAGTAAAATTTTCATCTCCCGACTGCGTACTGGGACATGATACAATTTCACAAATTCAGGCAGGAATATTCTACGGATATGCAGGTCAAATAAAACATATTATCAAAAAAATAAAAGAGGAAATCGGAGATAACGCTTATGTTATTGCAACAGGAGGTCTTGGAAAAATTCTTTCTGCCGAAATCGAAGAGATTGACGAATACTGCCACGATTTAAGCATAAAAGGACTTTATTCTATTTATGAACTGAATACAAAATAAAATTTCATAAAATAAAAAATATCTGCGTAATTGCAGATATTTTTTATTTTAGTATATTATTTCCACATTGCTGTCTTTGTATGCTTCATAAATCTCTTTTTTCAATTTTGAATCTGTAATAATTGTTTTTACTTCATTTAATTCAGCTACTTTTATAAGAGCTGTTGTTTCAAATTTCTGGCTGTTTGCAAGAACTATTACCTCTTTTGACTGTTTTATCATAGCTTTCTGAATTATTACCTCTTTTTGAGGATAATCTGTAAATCCTGTTTTTAAAGAAAGACTGCTCACACTTAAAAAAGCTTTGTTCACAATAAATTTTGAAATTATCTCTTCCGATATTGTTCCGAAAAAAGCTTTTTCTTTACTGTCTAAAAATCCTCCTGCAAGAATTACATTACATTCTTCCATATCTGAAAGTTCAGAAGCTATCACCAAAGAATTGGTTACTACTGTAATTTTTTTAAGATTTTTCTTTATCTCTTTTGCAAGAAAAATATTTGTGGAACTGTCATTTAAAAAAATTGTATCTTCTTCTGTAATAAATTTTACAGCTTTTTGAGCAATCTCTGTTTTTTCTGCTACCTCTGTGTTTAATCTCGAAGTATAATCCAAATTTTTCAGTTCTGTTCTTTCAAGAGTTGCTCCTCCGTAAATTTTTTTAAGCTGTCCCTGTTTTTCCAAAGCATCAAAATCTCTTCTTATGGTTTCTATTCCTACCTCAAAGTGTTTGGCAAGTTCCAAAGCTTTTACAACCTTATTTTTTTCCAGCATCTTTAATATTTCTTCTCTACGCTCTTCTGCAAGCATTATTTCACCCCAATCAAATTTTAATTTTATATATTTTCTTCTTTTACTTTTCTTCCCAATATATTTATGGCAAATATATTCGGAAGTATTAAAAGCCCAAGAGCTATATCTTGAATATACCACACTGTTTCTGATGAAAAATGCGGTGCAAAAAATACTACAATTAAAAATAATATATTATATATTTTATCATAATTTTTGACAGTTATGTATCTGAATGATGATTTTCCCAATACCCACTGCCCAAGCATAGAAGTAAAACCGAATAAAAGCATAGCAAATCCTAAAAAGTATTTAAAAATATAATGAACACTTTCAAAAGAGTTCATAAGAACTTTTGTTGGAGACATATCCTTTGCCACATCAGTGCATAAAAGCACCACAAGCCCGGAGATTGTACATACAACTATTGTGTCAATAAAAACTTCCAAAATTCCATACAATCCGTGATTTTCCGTTTCTTCGTCATTAACTTTTGAATAAAATATTGCCGCTGTTCCCTCTCCCGCTTCATTGGAATAAATTCCTCTGGAAATTCCGTAACGCAGACTTTCTTTTATTGTATATCCTGCTGCTCCCGCCACAGCAGAATTAAAATTAAATGCCGAAGTAAATATTTCCGAAAAAACAAAAGGTATTCTTTCAAAATGAACACCGATTATTATAAATCCCACTATAAAATAAAATGCCGTCATAAGAGGAACAAGTTTGTCCATAGCTTTTACAAGCCTCTTAAATCCCCCCGCTGTGATAAAATATATTATCCCCGTAAGAAGAACAGATACAATCATGGCAGGAAATTTAAAAAAATCATTGAACACATCTTTCATTACATTCCCCTGAATAAGTGTTCCTCCCGAATTTTGTATCAGAAGAAGCACAGCATAGATTATACCGAGAAATTTCAAATTTAAGCCCTTTGATATATAATACATAGGACCTCCGTTATACTCTCCCTCTTCATTTTTTTCTCTGTATTTTATTCCCAAAAATATCTCTCCATATTTTACAGCCATTCCTATAAAAGCAGCTGCCCACATCCAAAATAATGCTCCTGCACCTCCGCCTATTACAGCTGTGGCAACACCAACAATATTTCCGTTTCCTATACAGCTTCCCAATGCAGCTGTCAAAGCCTGAAAAGCAGTAATTTTATTTTCTGCTTTGCCGTTCTTTTTTTCTGACAAAGCTTTTTTAAATATATAGAAAAATTTTCTGAATTGAATACCTTTCAAAATAAATGTATAACGCAGTCCTGTAAGCAGTATAAGAATAATAAGCCAGTCGCCCCATATTAAATTTGAAATTTTTTGTAATATCATATGCCTGCTCCTGTTTTTATATTTTATTAAGCCTGAACTTTTTCAGCTTTTTTCTTTTTAACTATTTTAACAAGATAAGAACTTAGGAAAAATCCTAAAGCTGCAAAAGCCACCATTAATCCAAACACTATTTTATATCCGTTTACTCCCGGAACATGATCCAAGATACTTCCGTAAAGAGCGTAACAGAACATTCCCGGTGCATATCCTATAAAACTTGCCATTGCCATAGCAGACCCTGAAATTTCAGACGGAATTTCAATTTCTCCAACAGGTGCAAAGAATATTGCTCTTTGAGAGAATACTATCGCCCCTATTGTCAATGTCATTATCATTCCAAAATACACATTCATAGACTGGTGCGGAAGGAATATAAATGCTCCAAGAACAACAACAGTTACCAAGAATGAATATTGAAGATATTTACTTGATGATTTTAATTTTTTGTCTGCAAGAAGTCCTCCGATAGGTCCTCCCAATA
This sequence comes from uncultured Fusobacterium sp., assembly GCA_900545035.1. Lineage (GTDB taxonomy): Bacteria > Fusobacteriota > Fusobacteriia > Fusobacteriales > Fusobacteriaceae > Fusobacterium_B. Next base: position 25,985 of record UQXM01000007.1, read on the forward strand.
TTTTTAATCCGTACGCATTTATTATACCATAAGCACTTACAAGAGATACAGGCAATTTATAAATATCGCTCAAGAACGGCATAAAATAAGTAAGTCCGCAGTATACACAATATACGGCAAACACATTGAAAGAGATTACCCATATTTCAGGCATTTTTAAAGCTGCTTTGTAATCAAGTTTTTCTTTTTTCTCTCCACTGTCAGAAGTCTTTTCAATTTTGTCATCTTCAAGACAGAAATAAGAAATAATTCCCACAACTATCATTACCACAGAGAAAAATCCGATAGATAATTTAAATGAAAAAGCATTTCCTCCGAAAAATGTAAAAATAAATAATCCTATTGAAACAACTACTGTATCAACAATTCCTCTTCCTGTTTCCAAGAAGCCGAAAAGTGTTCCCTGCTCTTCAGGTCCTCCAAGAGATTTTACAGATTTTAAAAGCACAGGCCAGAACATCATATCACAAGTAAGACCGAATAATATCCAAGCAATAAGAAGCTGACTGTATCCCGGGAAAAACACAGCTATGTACATTCCGATTAATCCTGTAAGAATAAGAGAAATAGGCAGAGATTTTTTCTTTGACATTTTGTCGGTAAAATATATCGCCGCTCCAAATCCAAAAGTAGTAACAAGTCCGTTTGCAGACATCAAAGCTCCTATTTGAGTGTGGCTAAGTCCCATGAACTCCTGCATCTGTACATAGAAAACTGATTTCAGCCAAGGAAGTTTGTAAATTGTTCCCCCTCCCAAAACCAGAATGAAAAAAGTAAACCATTTTTTGAAATTTGATTTCATTTAATAAAACCCTCCTGTATTTTTATAAATTTATATTAGTTTTATATCACTTTTATATTAAAATGTAAAGTTATTTTTTAAAAAAATAATAAAAAGTTGACTTTTATAAAAATACAGTGATATAATACAG
>UQXM01000008.1 GCA_900545035.1 uncultured Fusobacterium sp.
TCTTCAAAAAGGGAAGTGTCAAAATCCTCATTAAGAGTTTTTTCTAACTGTCCTCATATCCCTCTGCCAAAAGTTCTTTAAATGTGGAAGCCACCTTTCCAACGCTTCCAACCATTCCGATATATTTTATATTTTTTCCGCTGTCCAGCACTGCTTTCAGACACTGCTTATCATTTTCATGTCCTCTTGTAACAATCACAACATAAGAATTTTCATCAAGAGAATAATTTTTCATATTTTCATACATATTTCCGCAGATAAGTTCATCTGCTTCAGGAAACCTCTCTTTCGAAACAAATTCTGCTCTGTCGTCCATAATCACAACATATTTATTAAGAAATTTTCCCAATGCGTAAAGTTCTGCCCCCAGATGTCCCCCTCCGGCAATAATAAGTTTCTCTCTCGGTACAAACACTTTTATATATGCTCTTACAAAACCTCCGCATTTCATATGAAGAGAACCGTTCTCTGTAAGCTCAAAACTTTTTTCACAGCTCTGTCTGTTTTCTATCGCCTCAAGAGCGGATTGTATAAGTTCATATTCAAGATTTCCTCCCCCGACAGTTCCGATAATTTTCCCATCAGAGAACACTCCCATAATAGCCCCTTCTTTTCCGGGGCTTGAACCCTGTACCTCAAGAATAGTTACCACAGCAGCAGGAATCCCTCTGTCCACTGCCTCACTTACAGCTTTTAAAATTTTTCCCTCCACAGCACTATCCTCCTATCTCATTCATATTTTTTAATTCTTCATCATCGTTTTCTTTATTGAAAAGATGTTTTTCAGGTTTTCCTATTATTTCTTTTTTCAGGATATTTTTTAAAACCTCTTTGTCAGCTCCTCTGTCCAGATATTTTTTTATATTTTCGTGGCTGTTTATATTCAAGCATCTTTTTATACTTCCGTCTGACATCACTCTTATTTTATTACAGGTATCACAGAAACAGCTGTTTATGGGACTGATAAATCCTATTCTTCCTTTGCTGTTTTTTAATTTATAATATTTAGAAACTCCTTTTATTTCAAAATTTTTTTCATCGAATTGAAATAAATTTTGCAATAAATTATATATTTCTTCATTGCTCACACCTGTAAAATTTTTTCCCTGTCCCACAGGCATAAGCTCAATAAATCTTACATCAATATTATTTTTCTTTGTAAATTCTCCCAGAGAATATATACTGTTTTCATTTATTCCTTTTATTATCACACTGTTTATTTTTACTTCCAATCCCTGTTTTTGAGCTTCCTCTATTCCCTCAAGAACTTTTGAAAGCTGTCCCCCTCTTGTCAGCTGAAAAAATATTTTTTCATCAAGTGTGTCAAGGCTCACATTCACTCCTGAAAGTCCTGCTTTTTTCAGCTCCTCTGCTTTATTTTTCAAAAGAATTCCATTTGTTGTAAGATATATTTTTTTTATTCCCAACTTGGAAATTCCTTTTACAATATTTGTAATATCATTTCTCAGCAGAGGTTCTCCTCCTGTAAGCCGTATTTTTTTTATTCCCAACTCTTTTCCTGCTTCTGCTGTTTTTATAACATCCTCTGCTGACAATATTTCTTTTTTCTTATACGAAAAATTTTCAGGAAGACAGTATATACATCTCAAATTGCAGTTTTCCGTAAGAGATATTCTCATATAATCTATCTCTCTGCCAAAATTATCTTTCATTAAATACTTTCCCCCTTAGTTTTCTTCTGTTAATCATTTCTTAGTTTATTTCATTTTTTGATTTATTATTTTTATTTAAAAGAAAAAATACAGCTTCCGCTGCTCCTCCCGAAACCGTTCTGGCTTTGTCTGATATAGTATAACAATTTTCCAACTGGTCTTCTCTTGGATCAATATCGCTGATTTTTAATCCTTTTTTTACAAAACTTCCTCCTCTTATCATTCCTCTTATAAGTCCTGTAAGAGAAGCTTTTACAGGCTCGGTTCCTATATATGCAATTATTTCATCTTTCTGTACCACATCTCCTATATCGTGAACTGTTTTTAAAATTCCTTCGGCAGAAGCATAAATTACTCTTTCTTTCCCATAACCCTGTATTATCCCAGGAATACCTGTATTTTCAGCAGCTTTTCCCTCATAAATAATTCTTCCAAGATTATGTCCTCTGTTTGTTTCAATAACAGCATGAACATTTTTTCCTGCTTCAAATCCGGGTCCAAGTCCTATTGTTACAGGTGCAAGTTCTTTTGACATTCCCAAATTTTTCTTAGCAAGTATTCCGTCAATAATTACATCAGGAGAAAGTTTTTCTAAAATTTTCATTTCAGGATCAATATATACAGGAATTTTTTTCTCTTCCCAGATTGAGTATATTTCCTCCAAGCTGCAAGCAAGTTTTGAAATAGTTCCTTCAAGTGAAAACTCTCCTTCATACACAGCTTCCCCATAACAAACTTTTCTTCTTATAAAATTAGGCTTAGATATTTCAAGAACAAGAACTCTGAATCCCATATTATGAAGCCTGTTTATTGTTCCGGAAGCAATATCTCCTCCTCCTCTCACAATAATTATTTTATCCTGATTATACATTTTTATCACCTTTTTCTTTGATTACTGCCTTATCAAACTCCTCTTTTGTATCTATATCCAGAAATTCTGCCTGATTTTTAAATTCTGCAAAATTTAAATCTGTTTCATATTTGATTATCTCTCTGCCTCCTGTGTCCCCTGAAAGCTCAAGAAGTTTTTCTCTGTATCTGCTTGGAAAAATCACAGGAGAAAATCTTTTTCCGACTGCACAAGGTATTGTAATTAAATTCTTTTCCCATGAAATTGAAATAATTTTTTTAATTGTTTCCACAGTGATAAAAGGCATATCCCCTGTGAAAAACATTATGTCTTCATCTTTCGTACAAGATACTCCAAGCTTTATGCTTTCACTCTGTCCCATAAAATATTTTTCGTTTTTTAAAGGTACAACAGAATATTTTCTGCATATTTTTAAAATTTCCTCATCTTTATAGGTTACAAAAATATTTTTAAAAGGTATCTGCACTAATTTTTGCAGAAGAATTTCTATCATGGGAACACCATTTATTTTTTCCAAAAGTTTGTTGCTTCCAAATCTTTTGGCTTCCCCGCTCCCCATAACCACTGCTGAAATTTTTCTGGGTGAATATATTTTTTTCTCTTTCACAGAGCCAAAAATAAAGTTTTCTCTTTCAATAGCAAAATCAAAAGCTGAAATTATTTCATTTTCTTTTTCAACTCCGTTTAAAAACAATATTTTCCTCATTTTTTCAGAACTGTTCTGAAAAAATTTTCCATTAATTAAATAATCTTTAAAAATTTCTTTGCTGATAATTTTTTCAGAAATAAATTTATTACTGTTCGTATACATATTAAATCTGTGAATATTTTCTTCACTGAAACTCTGCCCCAGTACTTTTATATTTGCAACACCGATAATTTTATCTGTACAAGAAAGAATACAAGGCTCATCATCTCTCCAAAATTTCATCATTTTTTGTTTTGAGCCGTCAGCCTCATAAATTATATAATCATAGTTTTGTTTTAAAAATAATATATTTTTCTCTGACGGAGATATAATTTTTCCATTTTCTATTTTTTCCCCTAAAATATCAATATTTTTTCCTGTCCCTTTCGTTTTTTTATTTTCATTAATTAAAAACAGATTTTCATATTGATTTTTATCAGGCACAAAAATTTTTGTCGTAGTTGTAATAAGAACTTTTCCAATCTTTGATAACTCCTCTGCAAGATAAAACATCAGAGAAGTTTTTCCTCCGCTCCCTGTAATTGCCGTTACACTATTTTTTTTTATCCCGAAGTTTTTATAAAACAAAGTTACTCCTTTATATTTTATCTAAAATCAATCATTTTCATGTATACCCTTACATTTTATTATACAATCTATCCTATGAGATTGCAAGACTGATTGACGCCAAAGAAAAAACGGCTCTGTTAAGAACCGTTTTTTCTCTTGGTTTACACATCTAATAGTTTTTTTAATAGTTTAGAACTCATTTAATTATTTGTTTATTCTTATTACTTTTCCAGCAAATTTTTCATTTTTAACGAAATTATCAATAACAACTTCTCCATTTACAATAACATGACTTATTCCTTCTGGGAATTGAATTGGGTCTGTGAAAGTTCCCTTATCAATGGTAGTATTTTCATCAAATATTACGATATCTGCAAAATATCCCTCTTTTAAAAGTCCTCTGTTATCAATTTTAAAAGTTTTTGCAGGTTTATTTGTCATTTTGTAAATTGCTTCTTCAAGAGTCATTGCTTTCATTTCTCTTACAAATTTTCCAATTACTCTTGGGAACGCTCCATATACTCTTGGGTGAGGTTTTCCTCCAAGAAGTCCGTCAGTACAGATGTTGCTTTCTTCTCTTGTCATAAATGTTACAACATGCTCGTCTTTTCCGTAATAGTCATACATTCCGACTGCGTTTTCTTCTTCTTTTAACAGATCGAATACAGCATCAAATTTATCTTTTCCTCTCATTTCAGCTATTTCAAGAAGATTTTTACCTATGCAGTCTTCGTTTGCTTTAGTTTTTACAGAAGTAACATATATTCCGTCAAATCCTGCAAAGTCTATGAAGTTGTCCCAACCTTTAATTCCGTTTATAATATCATACTTCATTCTTTCTCTGTCAGCAGGGTTTCCAAGTCTTTCAACAAGTTTGTCTGTTCCACCTGCATGAGCCCAAGGCGGAATAATTACACCAAGCATTGTACTTCCCGCAACATATGGATATTGGTCGTAAGAAATTTCAATTCCTTCTTCTTTGCATTTATCAAGAAGTGCCAATATATCTTTTATTAAATGCCAGTTATTTTTTCCACAGATTTTAAAGTGAGAAAAATGAATTTTAACTCCGCTTTCTCTTGCTATGCTGATTACTTCATTCATTGATTCAATCATTGTGTCTGCTTCACTTCTTTGGTGAATTACAAGAGGTCTGTCAAATTCTGCTGCAACTTTACAGATTTCTACAAGTTCTTTTGTTTCTGAATAAGCACAAGGGATGTAGATAAGTCCTGTAGAAATTCCTGCTGCTCCTGCTTCAAGTTCTCTTCTTGTAATATCTCTCATTTTAGCAAGTTCTTCATCAGTAGCTGGTCTTGCTTCAAGTCCCATAGCTTCCATTCTGATGTTTCCATGTGGAACAAGGTATAATTCGTTAGGTCCAGTTCCATTTTCTGCTATCATATCAAGGTATTTATCTGTTGTTTCCCAGCCCCAAGCAAGTTCATCGCTGTCCCCGTCAAGTCCTGCAAGATTTTTTCTCCAAGAACTTACAAATTCTTTTGGAAGCGGAGCCATTGAAATTCCGTCCTGTCCAAGAATTTCTGTTGTAATTCCCTGACGAACTTTCGGCTCGATAAATGCTTCTGATTTTAATAATACATTAAGATCTGAGTGGCTGTGTGTATCAATAAATCCCGGTGCTACTATTTTTCCGGCAGCATCTATCACTACATCTGCTTCGCTCTCATTGATTGTTCCTATTTTAGCAATTTTATCTCCGTCTATAAGAACATCTCCGGCAAATCTTGCATTTCTGCTTCCGTCTATTATCATTCCGTTTTTAATTAATTTTTTCATAAAGTTACTCCTCCTATATTTTTCTCTTTATAAATCTTCCATTTCCTTTTTTGCCAATAAATTTATTATTTTCTACTATAATTTCTCCTCTTTGAATTACACATTCTATATTTCCAGTTACTTTTTTTCCTTCATATAGAGTGTAATCAACAGCAGTATGAAGTTCACTGTGAATAATTACATTTTCCTTATTTGCATCTATTATCACTATATCTGCATCTGAACCTGGAAGTAAAACTCCTTTTTGTGGATAGCATCCATAAATTTTTGCAGGATTAGTACACATAACCTCAACAAATTTATTTATAGATATTTTTCCTTTTTTAACTCCCTCAGAAAAAATAACTTTTACTCTTTCTTCTACACCTGGAGCCCCATTTGGACATTTTGTAAAATCATCTTTTCCAAGTTGTTTTTCTTTATTAAAATTAAAAGGACAATGGTCTGTAGCTATTACTTGAATATCTCCATTGTTAATTCCATCCCATAAAGCTTCTATATCTGCTTCTTTTCTTAACGGAGGAGACATTATATATTTTAATCCCTCATTATTTTCTTTTAAATATTCTTTTTCTGTCAGAGTAAGATATTGAGGACAAGTTTCTGCATAAATATTTTTCATTCCTCTTGCTCTGGCAGCTTTTATCTCTGCTAATCCTTCTTTTGTTGACAGATGAACTATATATAAAGGAGCATCTCCTGCCAACTCAGAAAGATAAATCATTCTGTTGACTGCTTCTGCTTCAGTTTCGTTTGGACGACTGTAAGCATGATAAATAGGTGTTGTTTTTCCTTCTGATGGGAATTTTCCTCTGAAATAATTTATAGTATCGTGATTTTCAGCATGAACAGCTATTATTCCATTGCACTCTTTTGCCTTTTTTAAAGCTTGAAGTATTTCCGCATCGTTAAGTTTAAAATCATAAGTCATATATACTTTTAAACTTGGAATTCCCTCTTCTATTACCTTTTCCATCTCTTTTATAATTTCATCATTTACATGCTGCATAACTCCGTGGAATGAATAATCTATAACAGCTTTCCCATCAGCCAGTTTGTGATATTCGTCTATCTGATGCTGTAAACTGCATCCCTTAGGTCCAAAAGCCATATGATCTATGATTGTTGTAGTTCCTCCACAAACTGCTGCCACTGATCCTGTATAGAAATCGTCTACTGCTCTGCAAGCTCCCGCTTGTAAATCAAAGTGTGTATGTGCATCTATTGCCCCAGGAATTATATATTTTCCCTCAGCATCTATTGTTTTACAGTCTGCACTCAGATGAGTTCCTATCTCTTTTATTTTTTCATTTTCAATAAGTATATCTGCTTTACAAGTATCTTTCTCTGTTACTATCGTTCCATTTTTTATTAACAGCATAGTTTCCTCCCTTACATCAGTATATCATCAAACAATAATTCTGATTTTTCTATTTTCTTTTCAGGCGGAGCCATATATAAACCTTTCTTAGAAATTTTAAAATTACCTTTTACCATCATTTCAAGAACTTTATAACCACATTCAACAGGGTCTATTACTGGAACTCCAAGTTCTTTCTCTACTCCTTCTTTCATTCCTGTCATTCCGGCACAGCCTAAGATTAGAACTTCCGCCCCTTTGCTGACAGCTTTTCTTCCTACTTCTATCAGTTTCTTGATACTTTCTTCCTTATTCTTTTCTACATCTAAAACACTTATATTTAAAGGTTCAATAGCTGCACATCTATCTCTCATCCCATATTGTCCTACCATATCTGTCATAAGAGCTACTGCTTTATCAAGTGCAACAAGAAGTCCAAATTTTTGCCCCATTAGATTAGCCATCATTATAGATGACTCTGCTATTCCTATTACAGGATAATCTACCATCTCTTTAATAGAGTACAGTCCTGGATCTCCAAAACAAGCTATCAGTACTCCATTATAATTATTTTTTTCTTTTTCAAGCAGCCTTATACATCCAAAAGCTGCAAGTGTATAATCATAGAAGGATTCTAAAGACTGTGCTCCAAAATCTGGTTTCTTTACTACAGCTTCAACATCTGAACTTTTATATTTTTCAACCGTTATTTCTATATCTCTTGTCATTTCCACAGAAGTATTAGGATTAAGTATCAATAGTTTTTTACTCATTACTTCTCCTCCTCTTCCATTTCCATATATTTATCTCTTCCAATAGCTTTTAAATAAATATAGTATACTAAACCTGTTCCAAATATTCCAATAACATATGAATTATCAAACACAAATTTTAGAGCAGGAATATATTTTCCAGCTACAACTATTATTGTAGACATAAAGAATATTATAATTGCTCCTATATTCCATCCATTAGTATAGTAGTATTTTCCTCCATCCTCTCTGTAGATATCAACTAAATTTACTTTTGTTTTATGCTCAAACCAATAAGCTACGATATATAGTCCTGAAATTGGTCCTAAAAGTGCACCTAGAATTCCACATACTGAATAGATTAGATTATTTGCATCTGCTAAAGCTTTCCAAGGTTGTGCTAAAAGAGCAAGACCAGCTGCTAAAAATACTGCATGTTTGTATGTAAGTTTTTTAGAGAATAAAGTTGCAAATACCACTGAAGGAGGTACTAAGTTTGCAGCAACATTTGTTGTAAGAGTAGCTAAGATTATGAATATTGAGAAGAATATTACAACAAAAGGATTGCTGAATTTACTTACAAGTATAGCTGGTTCCCATATTGCTTCTCCAAAAGCTATATATGATCCAGATGTTCCACAAATTCCAACAAAAGCAATAAATGCTGTCATTATTGGAGCGCCTAAAAGTTGTCCTAAATATTGAGATTTTTGAGTTTCACAATGTCTTGTAAAATCAGGCATACTAAGTGCTATTCCACCATCAAAAGCTATCATTGATGAAAGAGCAGGGAAAAACATAATCATAAAGTTAGCTCCATTTCCTTTTACTGCTGGTTGAGCAAGTAAAGTCGTAAGACTCCAGTCAGCTACATATAAAGCCCAAATAACAACAGCAAAACTTAATCCTATTAAAACAGGAGCTGCGTAAACTTCCAGTGCTTTTACTGCTTTTGAACCAGAAGCTGCTATATAAAGGTTCATTACCCAGAATATCAAGAAAGATATAAATAGGCCTGTAAATCCTAATCCATTCCAAGATGGTACTATTACAGCTATTATTGTATTTACAGCCTGTCCACCTATCCACGACTGTACTCCAAACCAGAAACAACCTAAAATTGCTCTTACAAGTGTAGGAACACAAGTTCCTTTTATCCCAAAAATAAGTTTAGACATCATAGGAAAAGTTAAACCAAACTTTGTTCCAAAATGCCCAATTGTTACTGCTGGTATCATTACCAATGTATGTCCAAGAACTATAGTAAATAATGCTTGTTGCCAACTCATTCCTGAAACTATAAGCCCACTGGCAATCATGTACACTGCTATTGATACCATCATTCCAATCCATAAACTTCCCATACTCCAAGCATTCCAATCTCTTTCTTTGGAAGAAATCTGCTTTGTTGAATCTGTCAAATTATTTTCATGCTGCTTAATCTTTGCTGTTCCTTCAAGTGTTAAATCACATAATCCATTTATATTTTCTTGATATCTGCTCATCTTTCCACCCCATTCTTTTTTATAAAAGGTGTTCTTTAAAGAACACCTTTACACCTTTTTTATTAATCTATATCCGGATTAAAAAATTCTTCTTTTCCTATATTTTGTTCATATTTTTTCAAAGTTATAGTTTTCATTAGTATGCAGTAAATTATTACACTTGCTATACTTCCTGCAAAGAATGCATAATCACCGAAAAATAATCCTATGAAAAATGCTGCAAATAAAGCTATTATAGCACTCATATTAAATCCATTACTGTATTCATATTGTCCACCTGCTGTGTATAGATCTTTTACATTCAATTTACATTTTCTGATTATAAAATAATCTGCAAGCATAATACCTATGATTGGACCTAACATTTGAGAAATCCAGCTTTGAATATTTACCAAAAATCCACCTGAACTTTGTATTTTCCAAGGCATTATTCCAATAGAAATAACTCCGCATATAACTGTACTCATCCAATATTTAATCTTTGGTGAGAAATTTAATAAAACCAAAGCAGGAGGAAGAAGATTTGCTGCTGTATTTGTCGACCATTGTGCAAATACAATTACAATAAAGCATAAAATTAAAGCTATTTTACTACCAGAGAATAAATCAGGAACTACATCGTTAAGATCCCAAAATCCTGATGTTATACCACTTGCAACACCTATAAGCATAGTTACTACTCCAACTAACATAAGACCTACCACTTGTCCAAATATAGCACTTCTGTTACGTTGGAAGAAGTTCATATTTTCATATCCTTCTCTTCTCTTAATTTGTCTTGTTAAATCACTTCCATTAAGTGCCATTGTTAACCATCCACCTGCTATTCCTGCAACAGCAAAGGCAAATGAATATCCACCCTCTGTTTCTATAGTCATAATTTCAGGTATTGTGATATTATATTTATTTAATGTTCCAATTAAAATTGCTGTAAACATAACTGCTAATGATGGTATAGCTATCCAGCCAAATTTTGCCATAGCTTTCAAACCATACATTGTATTTAATACTTGTATTGCTGCAAAAATTATAATCATCAGCATTAAATTATCAAATTCTGGAAAAATTATTGCCATTATCTTATTTAAAGATCCAGCACCAACCCAAGTTAAAAAACCAAACCAGTATAATCCAGGTATTGCACGAATAAGGCCAGCAACATTAGCACCTTTGTAACCAAATGGAGCTCTAATATATGCTGCAAAAGGGACACCATATTTAGTTCCTATATCTCCAACCAAAGAAGTAAAAAGTGTAACAATACCATATCCTATAAGCATAACAACAACTAAAGTCCAAGGAGATAACCCTTTTCCTCCATTATAATATTGTGCTCCCAAACTGAAAGCTACTATATTTATTGTCATTCCTGCCCATAGAATTATATAATCAAAAAGAGCCATATCTCTCTCTTTATCCCCCGTTGGTAATAATTCTTTACTTCTAAGCTTTTCATTTTCTGCTTTTAAATTCATACCCATTCCTCCCAACCTTTAGCTTATATCTTATAAACCATATTTTCTTAAATATTCAGGTGCAATTTTTCTCTTAATAAAGTTTCCTCTTCCTTTTTCACCTTTAAATTCACCATTTTCAACAATTACTTGACCTCTTGCAATTGTCATAACAGGATATCCTTTTATATGCATTCCATCATGTAAACAGTAACTTATATTATTGTGAAGTACATCTTTTGATAGAGTTACCTCTTTATTCATATCTACAATAACGATATCTGCATCTGAACCTGGTGCGATTATTCCTTTTTGAGGGAAACATCCATAAATTTTTGCAATATTTGTACTTGTTAAAGCACATACTTCATTAATTGTAAGTCTTCCTTTATCTATACCTTCTGACAATAAAATAGGAAGTCTTATCTCAAGTCCTGACAGACCATTTACTACTTTTGTGAAATCTTGTTTCCAAGTTCCATCTGGATTTTTTTCTAAGAACATTGATTTTTCATCTACATCAAATGTACAGTCATCTGAACCTGTTAATAATATTGTTCCATCTTGAAGTCCTTTCCATAAAGCTTCTGCTTCTTTAGGAGTTCTTAAAGGAGGAGAACAAATTGCTAGGTGTCCGTTTTCTCCTTCATATAAATCATCAAACAGTGTTAAATAATGAGGACCTGTTTCAACATAAATAGGAAGTCCTTGTTCATGTGCTCTTCTTGCTGTATTAAGTGCTTTTTCATTTGTTGTATGTACTACAAGAAGTGCATTTCCTACATATTCTGCAAAATTGACAGCTCTGTCAAAAGCCTCTGCTTCACATAGAACAGGTTTACATTTAGCAAAGTTAACCCAGCTCATATCATTCGCTGCCTGACATTTTTCAATATTAGTTTCTGCAATAGCATTGCTTTCACAGTGAACCATTGGCAGTCCATTTACTTTTTTAGCACATTCAAAAACTTTCAGCATAGTTTCATCATCAGACATAACTCCCTCTTTTTTATATGTCATAAACATTTTGAAAGTAGGTATTCCTGATTCTGCCATTTTCTCAATATCATTTATTGCTTCTTCTGTAGATTCTACAAATTTTCCGTGTACACTGAAGTCAATTGCAGATTCCTGCATCTCTTCAGCTCTTGCTAGTGCTTGTTTATAAGGGGAATCTCCTTTGCTCATATTAGCAAAATCCATAAACATTGTAACTCCTCCAAAAGCTGCGCTGACACTTTGTTCATAGAAAGTGTTAGCACCTAAACATCCTTGGAATGGAGCTTGGCAATGCATATGAGCCTCTACGACGCCTGGCATAATATATTTTCCCTGTACATCAATAACTCTTTTTGCATCTGTGTCATTAAATTTACCTATAGCTGCTATTTTCTCTCCCACAATAGCAACATCACATTCTATTGTTGATTCAGGTGATACTATTTTTCCATTTTTTAAAATTAAATCGTATTGCATAAATTCCTCCTTTTTTATTTAAAGTAACTTATAAACAAAAAATTATATATTTCTAAATATACTCTATATATTCTATTTTTTATTGCGTTTTTCTAATAATTCAGGTTTCATTTTATTTTTTTCAAAATCATTCATTAACTCTACAAAAACTTTACTTAGCATAAGAAGTGCTATTATGTTAGGCAGAACAACTATACCAACCGCTATATCAACTATAGTCCAGATCATTTCTGTTGTTTTACCTAATGTTAAAAATGGCGGTATCAAGTATAAAATTCTAGCAAACATTTTAGTTTTTTCTCCAAAAATATATATGAATGATGTTTCAAACTCTATTTCCCATCCAACCATTGTAGAGAATGCAAATAGAAGAACACATATTCCTATCATTCCCTTACCGAAGATTCCATACACATTTTCAAAAGCTGCCATAGTTAAATCTATTCCATTTAAACCACTTCCCCAAATTTCAGGTCCACTGCTTAAAATTACCAAAGCTGTCATAGAACATACAATTATTGTATCTACGAAAACTTCAAATGATCCAAACATTCCTTGTCTTATAGGGTGGTCTGTTTTGGCAGTAGCATGAACTATTGGAGCAGACCCCATTCCTGCTTCATTTGAGAAGACTCCTCTAGAAACTCCTCTTTGAATTGCAAGAACTACTGTTGATCCCGCAAATCCACCAAAAGCTGACATTGGTTGAAAAGCATGTACAAATATTAGTCTAAAAGCTTCTGGTAAATTTTGTATGTTAGCTATTAAAATTCCAATAGCTCCTAATACATAAAATCCACACATTGCTGGAGTAATTTTTTCACAAAATACACCTATTCTTTTAAATCCACCTAAAATTACCATTCCAGCTACAACCACAGAAGCTATGATTGTAACATATGGAGGAATGCTAAAAATGTTTTTCATTGCCATAGACATTGTATGAGGCTGTACAAACACTGCTGTTCCAAGTCCTCCAATAACCATCATCAGAGCAAAGAATTTAGCCAAAGGTTTCCAAGATTCTCCAAGTCCTTTTTCAATATAATACATTGGTCCACCATAGAAGTTTCCATCAACATCTTTTTCTCTATAATGAACTGCCAAACTTACTTCCACAAGTTTAGTTATCATTCCAAAAAGAGCTACCAACCACATCCAAAAAACAGAACCAGGTCCACCTATAACAATTGCCGTAGCAACCCCTGCCATGTTGGCATTTCCAACTGTACCAGACAGAGCTGTTGCAACAGCTTGGAATGCTGTCATAGTTCCTTCGCTGTCATCTTTTTTATCACTTTTTCTAAAAATTGCAAATAATGTGTTATCAAGTATATATCCTAATCTTCTGATTTGGAAAAATCTTGTCTTTATACTGAATAACAATCCAACTCCAAAAATTAAAACCATTGTCGGTGGTCCCCATAAAATACTGGCAAATTTTACAATCAACTCCTCCATTATATATTTCCCCCTTAATACAACCCATTTATTATATAATCATATTTTTATCTTATCTTGCTAAATATGCTTTTAAAATTGCATAATATCCTTCAGTTACTTTGTATAATTGATCTAGTTCGATATATTCGTCAATTGTGTGAGCTAGATTTTCTCTTGAAGGTCCGTATCCTATTGTTTTTATTCCAGCTTCTCCTGCATAGTGAGAACCGTTTGTACAGAAGTTGTAGTGAGTAATTTCAGGATTTTGTCCTATTGCTCTTAAAGCTTCAACTGCTTTTTGTACATATTCTTCTTTTTCTTCATATACCCAACCTGGGAAGAATCTCTCTCCAGTGATATCGTTTCCTGTCCAACATTTTTCTTTTCCTACTGCATAAGAAACTTTGGCTTTGAAAGTTTCGTCAGCTGCCTGCATTTCATCTATTAATTTTTGAATTGGAGCTAAAACACTCTCTAAAGTTTCTCCTACAAGAAGTCTTCTGTCATAAGTAGCTCTGCAGTAATCAGGCACTACTGATGCTCCTGGATATGGAGAAGATTTAATATCTGTAAGTTCAAGGATTCCGTATCCTAAAGTTTCATGGTGAGTCATTGGAAGTTCTTTAATTTTTCCGATGATTTCCATCATTTTGTAAACTGCGTTGATTCCTTTTTCAGGGTTAGCAGAGTGAGCAGGTTTACCAAAAGTTTCAACTACGATTTCCCCTCTTCCTCTTTGTCCTATTTTAAGGTTTAATTGAGAAGCTTCTCCGATTATTACATAGTCAGGTTTTACATAAGCACTGATCTCTCTTGCAGCAACTCCTTCAAAACATTCTTCGTGAACTACACCTGAGAAGAAGATTTCTCCGGCAAATTCTTTGTTAAGGTCTTGAGCTAAGTATGCTCCTGCAAGAAGCATTCCGCAGTCTGCACCTTTCATATCAGAAGTTCCTCTTCCATAAAGTTTTCCGTCTATAACTTCTCCTGCGAAAGGTTTTTTAGTCCATTTTTCTTCATCCACAGGAACTGTATCAATATGCCCGTCCATAAGAACTTTTGGTCCTTCGTATTTTCCTTTTACAGAACAGATAACATTTCCGTATTTATCTACATGAACTGTGTCATATCCAAGTTTTAAAGCTGTTTCTTTTATATATTCAACAACTTGTCCCTCTTCTCCTGAATAACTTCTTCTTTGAATTAAATTTTGCAATACTTCAACCAATTGCTCTTTTCTTTCGTTAGTTAACATTTTTTCCTCCCGTTTCTTGTATTTTCTCTCTTTTAAATGCCTTTATATTACAGAAATTTTATTTTTAATTAAATATTTCCAAAAGCTCCGTTCCAAACAATATTTCTGTATCCTTCAACATCTGTATCTCCTTCTGTACTTATGCAAAGAATTTTAGAGTTTTCATCTATTTTTAATTCTTTCATAAGTTCTGCAAATTCTTCTTTTCTTTCAGAAAGAATTGTGAATAATCCAAGTCCAACTGCTCCGGATTCTCCGGAAATTACTCTTGTATCATCTCCAAGAGGACTTGACAATACTCTCATTCCTCTTGCAGCTATTTGGTCATCACATGATACAGAGAAATCTGCATTGTCTCTTAAGATTTTCCAGCTGATTGTATTTGGTTCTCCGCAAGCAAGTCCTGCCATTATTGTTGTAAGGTCTCCTCCTACATTATGAGGATTTCCGTCATTTGCTTCCATTGATTTATAAATACAATTTGCTCCGTGAGGCTCGCAGATTATTGTTATTGGTCTGTCGTCTCCATAAAGATGAGCTAAGTATCCTTGAACTGCTCCTGCAAACGATCCGACTCCTGCCTGTAAGAATACATGTGTAGGTTTTTCGTTTCCGCATTCTTTTAATTGCTCTACAACTTCGTTTATTATTGTAGAATATCCTTGCATTATCCACAGAGGAATTTCTTCGTATCCGTCCCAAGCAGTATCCTGCACCATTATCCAACCATACTCTTCAGCACCTTTGTTTGCAAGTCTTACTGCATCGTCATAATTAAGGTCTGTGATTGTAACATCTGCTCCCTCTCTTGCTATTGCGTCAAATCTCATTTGAGCAGACCCTTTCGGCATATATACAACTGATTTTTGTTTTAATCTGTTTGCCATCCAAGCAACCCCTCTTCCGTGGTTACCGTCTGTTGCAGTTACAAAAGTAACATCTCCAAGCTGTTTTTTAACTTCATCAGAAATTAAAACATTGTATGGAAGTTCGTTGATATCTTTTCCTAATCTTTGGCTAAGATATTTTCCTATTGCATAAGATCCTCCAAGCACTTTGAATGCGTTAAGCCCGAATCTTTTTGATTCATCTTTAAGCCACACTTTCTTAACTCCATAATGTGCAGCAAGATTTTTTAAGTCAACCAAAGGTGTCGGCTTATAGTTTGGCAGACTTTTATGAAATTCATAAACATCATGCATACTCTTTTCATCAAAACCTACAAGTTCCGATTTTTTATATTCTGCATCTCTGCTTTTTTTGTTGTGTACCCATTTTAATAATTCCATTTTTTGTTTTCCTCCTGAAAATTTTTGTTTTCACTTTATTATAAAGCAAAATTTATGCCACTATAAAATAAGTGCCTTTTTGTATATTATCAGTTTTATATGTATTATTTCAATGCTATTTTTTGATAATTTTTCATTGATTTATTTCTCATTTTGAGAATTTTATCGCATTTTGAGAAAACAGAAATATCCCTTTATTTTTCAATACTTTCTCAAAAATTTATATTTTTCTTTCTCATTTTGAGAAAATATACTATAATTAAAATAAAAAAGAAAATATTTTTGGGGAGGGGGAGAAGAAAAAATGAATCATCTGCTGATGAAAATAAAAGATGATGTAATGAAATATGCCGAAACTATTTCACAGGTTTTAAATGTTGATGTTGAAGTCATGGACAGAAATCTTGTAAGGATTGCCGGAACAGGAAGAATAAAAGAAAAAGTAGGAATGAGTATGTCGGAAGAAGCTCATATTTACAAAAAAGTTCTGAAAACAAAAGAGACCTATGTTATCACAAATCCCAGAAAAGAGGAAATCTGCGACAGTTGCCCCTCAAGAGGTACATGCGGAGAAGTGATGGAAATTTCCACACCCATTATTTTTAAATCTGAAGCTGTGGGAGTTATAGGTCTTATCTGTTTTGATGAAATGCAGAAAAGGGAATTTCTTTATAAAAGAGAACCATATATAAAATTTCTGAAACAGATGGCGGCTTTTATAAGTGCCAGAGTATATCAAGAAAATGAAAAAATTATGATTGAAAACAACAATCAGGTACTTTTGAATGTTGTGGACAGAATACCAAATGCCATAATTATTACAAATGAAGACAACAAAGTTGAGCTTATAAACGATACGGGAACAAAACTTTTCGGAAATTTTTCTTCTGAAATGTATGTGAAAGCAAAAGATATCGCAGATATGTTTGATAAGAAAGAATTTTCTCTTACATGCGGCAATACAACCCATGATGTTGTTGGAGATATTTTAAATTTCCCCACACATATGGGGCGTTTCAGAACTCTTTATGTTTTTCAGGAAGCTGAAAAATTTAAAAAATATCTTCATCAGTTCAACAGTAGTTATGCAAAAATATTTGTTTTCAATTCCCCGCAGATGCAGAATGTTTATTCAAAAATACAAAAAGTGGCAAAAACAACAACCACAATTTTAATAACAGGTGAGAGCGGAACAGGAAAAGAGGTGGCAGCAAGAGCTGTCCATGAAAACAGCAACAGAGCTGATAAACCTTTTATTCCCGTAAACTGCGGTGCTATTCCTGAAAATCTTATGGAGAGTGAATTTTTCGGATATGTGAAAGGAGCTTTTACCGGAGCAAACCCCAAAGGAAAAATCGGATATTTTGAACAAGCTGACGGAGGAACGATTTTCCTTGACGAAATCGGAGATATGCCTCTTTCTCTTCAGGTAAAACTTTTAAGAGTGCTTCAGGAAAAAACAATCACTCCCGTCGGTGCCGGACAAGGAAAAAATATTGATATAAGGATAATTGCAGCAACAAATAAAAATCTTGAAGAGCTTGTGAAAGAAAATAAATTCAGAGAAGATTTATATTACAGACTGAATGTTTTTCCTGTGGACATTCCTCCTCTTCGCAGCAGACCAAAAGATATTGAAGAACTTTCAGAATATTTTATTGTAAAATATTCACAGCTTTTCAATACTCCTATAAAGCCTATTTCAGACGAAGTTATGAAAGCTTTCACATCTTACGGCTGGCCGGGAAATATCAGAGAGTTGAAAAATGTGATAGAATATATTATAAATGTAGTGGACGAAAGAGATTCTTTTATATCTCTCAAACATCTGCCTCCGAGATTTGTGATTTCTTCAGAAGAGAAAAAAATTCAAACTCTGGCAGAAATGGAAAAAGATGCAATCAAAACCCTTCTTCAAAGATTTGGTACTTCTTCAAAAGACAAAGTAAAAATTGCAGAAACTTTGGATATCAGTCTTGCTACACTGTACAGAAAATTAAAACAGTACAGTCTGGAAAAATAATTTTGTAATTTTTTAAATTCACTGGGGGATTTACATGAAAAAAGACAATTTTCTTTTCAGCAAAAAATCCGAAGAAAAATATTATCAGCAGCTGTACAAAATCTTTAAATCAGAGATTGACACAGGGAAACTTCCCCCTGATTCAAAACTTCCTTCTGTAAGGCAGACTGCCGTAAAATACAAGGTAAATATAAATACAGTTCTTCAGGCATATAATCTTTT
This sequence comes from uncultured Fusobacterium sp., assembly GCA_900545035.1. GTDB lineage: Bacteria > Fusobacteriota > Fusobacteriia > Fusobacteriales > Fusobacteriaceae > Fusobacterium_B. Next base: position 18,382 of record UQXM01000008.1, read on the forward strand.
GGAAAAAAACGGACTTATTGAAAAAATTCCCGGAAAAGGGTGTTTCATCAGAAGAAATTCTGATTTTACGATGAATACAAAAATGCAGCCGATAATGGATAATTTCAGATACGGACAGGAAGCCGATGAAAAAATTATAAATTTTTCAAACGGAACTCCCCCATCTGAATATTTTCCTGCCGAAACATACAGAAAACTTGCCGATGAAATAATAAAAGAGTATGGAGCTGAAATTTTTGAATATCAGAATGTGCAGGGTCTTGAAAGTTTAAGAGTTATTCTCTCGGAAGAGCTTGAAAAAGATGATATTTTTGTAACAGAAGACGATATTCTCATAACTTCGGGAACACAGCATGCTCTTGATATTATACTCAATGTTTTTCATTCGGCGGCAGTTCCCGCTGCTGTGGTATCAAATCCGACATATCCGAATGCTCTGAATTTAATCAGCAGACACTGCCGAATACTTACTGTTGATTTGCAGAACGACGGTTGGAATTTGACAGAATTTGAAAATATTTTGAAAAGAGAAAAAATAAATCTTGTGTATGAAGTTTTTAATTTCCAAAATCCCACAGGAGTAAAGTGGAGTTTATCAAAAAAGAAAAAACTTATTGAACTGGCACAGAAATATGATTTTTATATTATCGAAGACGATACATTTTCTGATTTTTATTATATGGGAGAAAAGCCTGAAACTTTAAAAAGTCTTGACAAAACAGGACATGAAAGAGTAATCTACATAAAAACATATTCAAAAACAATTATGCCGGGAATATGTTCCGCCCTTATGGCTGCTCCGAAAATTTTTATGGAGAAAGCTGTGCTTGTAAAATACAGCCTCGATACTACCTGCTCGGGACTTAATCAAAAAATTCTGGAATATTTTATCCGTGAAGGATATCTTGAAAAACATATCTCTCATGTAAGAAAAATTTTCAAAGAAAAATATATGTATACTATGGAGCTTCTGAAAGAAATTCCTCATCTCAAAATAATGCACATTCCTGAAGGAGGATTTTTTATCTGGATACTGCTGGCAGAACATATTGACGGAGAAAAATTTTACAGATATTGTCGGGAAAGAGGTGTGTCCGTTCTTCCCGGAAGTGTATTCTATGATGACAAAAGAGCAGAATGTAAAATAAGGCTTACATTTGTTTCCTGCACAAAGGACGAAATCAAAAAAGGAACGGAAATTATAAAAAACATACTTATAAACTGCAAATATAAAAAATAATGCGAAAGGAAAATTTTATGAAAAAAATATTACAGAAAACAGCTGCAATCCATGATTTGTCAGGATATGGAAGAGCTTCCCTTACAACTGTCATTCCTATTCTTTCAACAATGGGTATACAAGTCTGCCCTCTTCCAACAGCTGTTCTTTCAACACAGACAAGCGGTTTTGAAAATTACAGTTTCGCAGATCTCACAGATTATATGGAAAAACATATTGCCCACTGGAAATCACTGAATCTTGAATTTGACTGCATATATTCAGGATTTTTAGGTTCTGTAAGACAGATACAGATTGTTTCTGATTTTATAGATTATTTCGGCACAAAGGAAAATCTTGTGGTAATTGACCCTGTTCTTGGGGACAATGGTCTGCTTTACGATTCAATGGGAGAAGAAATGGTGGCAGAGATGAGAAAGCTTGTTTCCAAGGCTGATATCATCACTCCCAATTTTACAGAAGCTGCTTTTCTTCTGGGAAAAGAATACAGAAAAAGCATAACTCTTGACGAGGCAAAAATATGGCTGAAAAAACTTTCTGATTTGGGAGCAGAAACTGTTATCATAACAACTGTCCCTCTTGAAAATGAAGAAGATAAAATAAGCGTCCTTGCTTATGAAAAAGAAAAAAATAATTTCTGGAAAGTTTCCTGCAAACATATTCCTATATCTTATCCCGGAACGGGAGACGCTTATACAAGCGTGGTTGTGGGAAGTCTTATGCAGGGGGACAGTCTGCCCACAGCTGTTGACAGAGGTGTGCAGTTTATTTCCCAATGTATAAAATCAAGCTACGGATTTATGTATCCTCAAAGAGAAGGGGTGCTTCTCGAAAAAAATCTTTCTCTTTTAAATATGCCTGTTTTTAATGCTTCTTATGAGCTTATTAACAATAAATAAATTTTTTATATTTTTGGTAGGAGGTAATTTTTATGAAAGTTTTAATTTTAAACGGAAGTCCAAGACTTAACGGAAACACAAAAACTGCTCTTAAAGCTGTGGCAGAAGGAGTTGTTGAAAACTGTATACACGATGTGGAGCTTATTGATGTGGCAAAATACAACATCAAAGGATGTATGTCATGCAATTCCTGCAAAACTAACGGAGGAACTTGTGTTATAAAAGATGAAGCAATGCCTCTTGTGGAAAAAATATATGAAGCTGATGTTGTAATCTTCGGTTCTCCTGTTTACTGGTGGGGAATTACAGCCCAGCTGAAAGCCCTTATTGACAGAATTTACTGCAAAAATCCGGGACTTGATAAATTAAAGAAAAAAATAGGAATTGTGGCTGTGGGAGCTGCCGATCTTTCTGACAAAGAATATGAACTGATAAGCGGACAGTTTGAGTGTATCTGTGAATACTTAAACTGGGAACTTGTTATTGATGAGTCAATCTCTGCTTATGCTGTGGGAGATTTGGCTAAAAATACAAAAAAAATCAAAGAGCTTAAAGAGCTTTGGAAAAAAATATAATTCAGTAAATTTATTTTAGAGGTAATTGTGAAAAAAAGACTGTTAATAATAGAAGATGAAAAAAATTTAATGAAAGTTCTTTCTGACACTCTTTCGGAAGATTTTGAAATAATTCAAAGTTTTGACGGAAAAGAAGGGCTTGAATATTTCTATGAAAAAACTCCCGACCTTGTTCTTTTGGATATAAATCTTCCAAAAATTATCGGCTGGGATATATGCAGAGAAATAAGAAAAATATCCAATGTTCCTATTATAATAATGACAGCAAGAGATTCAGACATTGATGAATATAACGGTCTCAGCATAGGAGCTGATGATTATGTTACAAAGCCTTTCAATTTAAAAATTCTTGCTCTGAAAATAAAAAAATTATTAAAAATAGACGGGAACAGCATATACAGATTTGAAAATTTTTCTTTTGACGCAAAAAAAGGGGAGATTTCTGTAAACGGAAAAATCATCGAACTTACAAGAAGAGAGATACAGTTTCTTGAATATATGTTCAAAAACAAAGGAATAATTTTTTCCAGAGAACAGCTTTTAAATGAAGTATGGGGATTTGATTTTGACGGAGATGACAGAGTGGTAGATACTCTGGTAAGAAGAATAAGAAAAAAACTGGAAAATTACGATTTTCTTTTAAAAACCGTAAGAGGAATGGGGTATACTCTTGATGAAAATAAAAATTAATCTTTTCAGAAAAATATTTTTGTTTTCAGTTTCTCTGATTATTTTTACAGTTTCCCTAAGCTATATTTTAAGCACCTTTGCTGCTGACTCTTTCTATATTGCCAGAAAGAAAAATGAGATTATAAAAATAAAAAACACTGCTCTGAAATTTGCAGATGACGAGTATGTTCTGGAAGAATATATTGAGAATATTCAGGACAAAGAGGGAATAAATATTCAGATTGAAAATAAAGAAAGCAGAAATTCACACCACAGAAGAAGACGGAACAGATACGGAGATATCGGTGAGGGATTTAATGTTGTATCTCTTCCCAATACAAACATAACTCTTCTTATATATAAAGAAGATATTTCTTCAAACAAAACTCTTTTTGCAACAACTTCTCTCTCTGTTATGGGAAGCCACAGACATGAAGTATATCTTCTTAATCTCATAACTCTTGCGGCAGCAATGGGTATAAGCATATTTATAAGCAGAAAATTTGCCAAAAATATTACAGACAACATCGGAGTTTTAAACAGAACGGCACAAAAAATTTCCTGCCTTGATTTTTCGGAAAAGCCTGAAATAAATACTACCGATGAACTGAAAGATTTGAGCAGAAGCATTGGAATTATGGCTGACAATATTTCTTCTTCCATTGAAGGACTTAATACTTTTGTATCAAATGCATCCCACGAACTGAAAACACCAATAGCTGTTATAAACACTCATGCACAGTATCTCCTTTCAGGAAAAATTACAGATGAAACAGAAAGAAAAAAATACTGCAGAGTAATTTTAAATGAAAGCTCCCGTATGGATACACTGGTAAAAGACCTGCTTCTTATGTCCAGACTTTCTTCAGCAGACACAAATTTTCAGAAAGAAAACTTTGACCTAAAAGAACTCTTGAAAGAAAGCATTGAACAGTTTGAATTTTTGGAGCTGCAAAAAGATATAGAGTGGGAAATCTCTCTGGATAATATAAAAGCAACGGGAAGCAGAAAACTTCTCAAAATAGCTTTTAATAATATTATTCAGAACAGTCTGAAATATTCTCCCGAAAATTCAAAAATACAGATTTACCAAAAAGAAAATAAAATCTGTTTTGAAAATCCCATGTATCTCAGCGAGGGAACAGATACAGAGAAATTGTTTCAGCCTTTTTTCAGAGGAAAAAATGCCACAGAAATAAAAATAGAAGGAAGCGGACTTGGACTTTCTCTTATAAAAAGAATTTTTGATATCCATATGATAAAACACGGAGCAGAAATACAAAACAACAAATTTATTTTTTGGTTTGACATATTCAGGTAACAATTATATTTTATAATCTTCTCATAAAAGAAAAATTAACAAAGGAGAAAACAATATGAAAAGATTATTAATAGGAAGCTTAATGGCACTTACAATAGGAACGGCTGCTTTTGCAGGTATGCATCACGGAGGAATGAGAAATCCGGCAGGACATCACATGGGAAGAGAATGCGGTTATCCAAGAAACGAAAAAGCAAGAATTTTCATTGATGAAAGAAGACTGGAAATCAGAAAAGAACTTTTAAACGAAAAACCTGACTGGAATAAAATTCAAAGACTTAACTCTGAAATAGCCGACAAAAGAGCTGAAGTAAAAACTGAAAACATGAAATACAGATTTGAAAACAGAGATAAAATAAATGAATTTTACAGAGAATATCATAATCCAAATATGATGAAACAAAATTAATTATATTATTATTGAAACAGGGCTTCTGCACAATTGCAGAAACCCTGTTTTATTATATTTATTTTCTTTTGTTCATCTCTTCAACTGCTGCCGGAAGATATTTCCATGGTATCTGCTTATTTTTAAATTCAAGAATAAGATTAAGTCCGGGAGTTATATGTTCAAAAATATATTTATATCCTTCACAGAAATAGCTTATTTTTTCCTGAGTATCACCTGAATTTACAAATCTGTGTTTTGGACAGCCTCCGTGGCATAGCTCAAGCCATTCACATTCCTGACATTTTCTGCTGATATCTTTTTTCACATCAGAAAGTTTTTTGCTTTTTTCTTCAATTTCGGCTAAAGACATCTCTTTTATATTCCCTATTTTGAATTTTGATTCCGGATATACAAAATGGTCGCACTGATAAACAGTTCCGTCTGCTTCAAGAGCAAGATTGTTTCCTCCGCACTCCTCTTTGAACACACATAAAGTCTGCTCATATCCTGCAAATCTTGCAAGAAGAGAATCAAACATACGAATTGACACCTGAGATACATCTTTTGATATCCATTCATCAAAAACTGCCGACATAAATTTTCCGTATTCCAAAGGATTTACACTGAAACCTGTCTTTCTGGGAACAAAATCTTTATCGTCTATCCATTTCGGCTTGTAATTTTCATCTGTATCAAGAGTTTCTATTACAGGAATAAACTGCATAAATCTGCTTCCTATGGATTTTAAAAATCTGTAAACTTCCAAAGGATATTTGACATTTTTATCATTTACAACTGTAAGTGTATTAAATTCCACTCCTTTTTTCTGAAGATTTTTAAGCCCTCTCATTACTTTATCAAAAGTTGCCCCTCCGTTTACAGTTTTTCTGTAAACATTGTGCAAAGCTTCGTCTCCGTCAATAGAAATTCCCACAAGAAATTTTTTCTCTTTCAAAAATTCAGCCCACTTTTCTGTGATAAGTATTCCGTTTGTCTGAACAGCATTGTGTATCCTTTTGCCGTAAACTGCACCCAGAGCTTCCTGAATTTCCACAACTGTTTTGTAAAAATCAAGTCCTGCCAGAAGAGGTTCTCCTCCCTGCCATGTAAAATATATATCTTTTCCCTTTTCTTCTTTTATTCTTTTTTCAATGAACTGCTTAGCTTTGTAAATATCTATATGCTTCCCTGAATGATAATCATCAACTGACATAAAATCTTGTTTTTCCAAATAGAAGCAATATTTACATCCTATATTGCAGTTAAAACTCGCAGGTTTTATCATAAAATTTACCATTTAGTTTTCCTCCGCAGAAATCTTCCTATTTTTCAGTAGCTTTTATTAATTGTTCATACTTAGGAACATTGTTGTCTGTGTTAGGTCTTACAGCTTTGTTTACTAAGTAATCTCTCATCTTAGCTTTTAATTCAGCCACAACTTTTGGATTTTTAGCAGCTAAATCTTTTAATTCCATAGGATCTTCCATAGATTTGTAAAGAGCATAAGAGTTGTCTCCAACATAGTAGTGAAGTGTCCATGTGTTGTCTCTTACTGTCCAAGAGAAATCAGATAAACTTTCCATGTACGGATTTTTTGGATAATAATCTGATTCACCTGTTACATATTTATCGTAATCTCTCCAGAATGCGATATTCTTTGGATCCCAGTGGAATGCTCTAGGCTGTGCCCAATATAATTCACTGTGAGGATTTCCTTTTTCTTTTCCTTGTAAATATGGAAGAAGGTTTACCCCGTCAATCTTAGCTTTCCATTCTTCAGGAATTTCAATTCCTGCTGCTGCAAGAGCTGTTGGAAGATAGTCGATTGTTGATACCATTTTATCATATTTTCCTGCTTTTAATCCATTTTTCCATGTTACAAATCCAGGAATATGAACTCCTCCGTTAAATGTTTCTCCTTTATTTCCTGAGAATATTCCGTTCATTGGAAGAGGAGCATCTATAACTGAACCATTGTCAGAGAAGAACAGTATCATTGTATTGTCAAGTTTTCCTTCTTTTTCAAGAGTATCTAAAATTCTTCCTATATTGTGGTCAACAGCATAAATTGATTCATAATATTTATCAACTTCTTCGTTTCCTGTATTAAATACTCTGTATTTTTCAGGAGCGTGTTGTTCCAAAGGAATGTGCGGAGCATTGTAAGCTAAGTAAATAAAGAATGGAGCATCATCTGCTTTTTCTATTCTTGCTATTGCTTCATCAGTCAGTTGGTCAGTAATATAACCTTTTGCAGGTTCAACCTGTCTGTTTTTAAACAAGCTTGGAGAATTGTAATATGCTGTTCCTGCTGCATGGAATCCCATGAAATAATCAAATCCTCTGTTTTGAGGTTGGAACGGCTCATCACAATAAGTTGTGAAGTTGTCGTGATAATCTCTTGTTTGTTTTTCTTTTGGCACAGGAACATTTGTAATTTTTCCTACATGCCATTTTCCGATTGCACTTGTTTCATATCCATAGTTTTGGAAAAGCTCAGATAAAAATCTGTGGTCTAAGGAAATTCCTCCCTGAGCATCATCGTTGCTGTATACTCCAAATTTTGAAGGGAACTCAGATGTTAAGAAAGCTGCTCTTGAAGGTCCGCTTACTCCGTGGCATACAAAAGTTTGTGTCATCATTATACCTTGATCCTGAAGTTTTCTTAAATTTGGTGTAGATTTTTTTGCAGCCTCAATAGCTTTATCCACATCTACTTTATATCTGTCAGGAATAACTTTTTCAGCAAGAACTTTTTTGTCAAAAGCTTTTTCATCATAATTAAGCTGTCCGTATCCAAGGTCATCCATAGAGATTACAAGCACATTTGGTTTTCCTTCCAATTTGTACTCTGTAGGTTCGAAACTTTTGTTGAAAGCCACATTTGTAGCTGTTCCTTTGTCTTTAACATTTTCTGCCATTGCATTAGCAGCAAGAAGTCCTGTCAAAGCCAAAACTAAATACTTACTTTTTTTGCTCATCTTATCACTCCTTTAATTTTTTTGTTTATAATTTTAAATTATAAACTGTATTTAAAAAATTATTATTTCCCCATAAAAATTACATTTTTTCCTTAAATAAAACATTAACTTTTCTTTTATTTTAGTTTTTTTCATATAAAATGTCAACGAATTTTTAATTTTTCTTTCATAATTATTAAATAAAATTAATTAATTCTCTGTTTTAATTTTTTAAATATCTTTTAATATATTAAAAATAAAAATATTAAATCTAATTTATATTTGAAAAAATAATTCATTTATATTTTTCGGCAAAAAAAGCAAATAAAATTTTTTAAATTTATATATTTTTTAATGTTGACAAAGAAAAAAATTTATGATAAAATTCTTTTGTTCTTGGGGCGTCGCCAAGCGGTAAGGCAACGGACTTTGACTCCGTTATGC
>UQXM01000009.1 GCA_900545035.1 uncultured Fusobacterium sp.
AAAAATTTTGAAAAAAGGTAAAATTAATTTTTTGCCTTTTTTTTTTTTTTTTTTTTTTTTTTTTGATAAAATTCTCTGTCTTTTTCATTTTTAGAGATTGAAAGAATTGAAAAAAGCAGAAAAATATGTTAAAATTTTATATTGTGGTTATTGTAGAAACAGCTGGGAAATCGGAGGAAAAAATGAAAATATACATTGCTCCCATGGCAGGAGTAACGGATTATACATTCAGAGGAATATTGGAAGAATTTAATCCTGATTTGGTGTTTACAGAAATGGTAAGTGTAAATGCTATGGAAATGATGAATGAAAAAACTTTAAATAAACTTTTAAGACTGAGAGAGGGAGAAGCTGTTCAGGTTTTTGGAAACGATATTGAAAAAATAGCGGCAAGTGCAAAATATCTTGAGGATAAGGGAGTTCACCATATTGATATAAATGCAGGGTGTCCTATGGCAAAAATTGTAAAAAACGGCTATGGGTCAGGGCTTCTTGCAGACCCTGAACATATAAGGGCAATTCTTACAAGAGTAAAAGCAGTATTAAAACCTGAAACAAAACTTTCCATAAAGATAAGAGTAGGATTTAAAGGTGTGAAAGAATATGTAAAAATTGCCAAAATTGCCGAAGAATGCGGATGCTGTCATATAACAGTCCACGGAAGAACAAGAGAACAGATGTATACGGGAAAAGCTGACTGGAATACAATAAAAGAGGTAAAAGAAACAGTTTCAATTCCTGTTATAGGAAATGGGGACATTTTTACAGCGGAGGACGCTCTTGAAAGAATAAAACTTTCAGGTGTGGACGGCGTTATGCTGGCAAGAGGTATCTGCGGAAATCCATGGCTTATAAGAGGTATAAGAGAAATCTTAGAATATGGGGAAGTAAAGACAAAAGTAACCGATACGGAAAAAATAGATATGGCAATAAAGCATGTGCTTAGAGCCAGAGAAGATAACGAAAACGATAAATTTATTTATGAAATGAGAAAACATATCTGCTGGTACTTAAAAGGTATCAGAGGGTCGGCAGAAGCAAAAAATATGATAAATAAATGTGATGATTATCATGATGTTGTGAGAATTTTAGAAGAGCTGAAAGGAAAAATTTAAGGAAGAGTGATATTTTGGTATTAATGGATGATACTCCTATGATGAAACAATACAATGAAATAAAAGCAGATTATATGGACAGCATTTTGTTTTACAGAATGGGAGATTTCTATGAAATGTTTTATGAAGATGCAAAAACAGCTTCAAAAGAACTGGGACTTACTCTTACAAAAAGAAACAAAAAAACAGATGTTCCTTTGGCAGGAATACCTTATCATTCGGCAGCTTCATATATTGCAAAACTTGTGAGCAGAGGATACAAAGTGGCAATCTGTGAACAGGTGGAAGATCCCAAAACAGCAAAGGGGATTGTAAAAAGAGATGTAATAAGAGTAATTACCCCGGGAACCGTAATAGACACAGAATATCTTGATGAAAAAATAAATAACTATCTTATGGGGATTTTAATTGATGACAGAAAAGCAGCTGTTGCCTATGTGGATATTACAACGGGAGAATTCAGAGCAGGAGAGATAGAGGGAGAAAATCTCGGTTATAAACTTTTGGGAGAGATAAACAAAATTTCTCCGAAAGAGATAATTACAGATGAAAAAGGATATGCTTTTCTTGCAAAAGAGCTTGAAAATCACAGAATGAAAGACGGAATAAATCTTCACAGAGCGGGAACTGTAAAAAACGGAGAAAAATATCTGACAGAATATTTTGGTATTCAGTCTTTGGACAGCTTTGGGATAGGAAACAAAGATTCAGTGATAAAAATATCAAGCATGATACTTAAATATGTTGTGGATTTGCAGAAAGGAAAAGATATTCCTGTTACAAAAATTGTATACAGCAGCAGCGATGATATTATGGAGCTTAACCTTACCACACAAAAAAATCTTGATATTATTTCAAATTGGAAAGGTGAAAGTTCAAACGGAACTCTGCTTTGGGTGCTTGATTACTGTAAAAGCTCAATGGGAAGCCGTCTTTTGAAAAAAATAGTAAAAAATCCTCTTCTTGATATTGAGAAAATCAAAAAAAGACAAAATGATATAGGATTTTTTATAGAAGAAGTTCTTCTTCGTGAAGAAGTGAGAGAAAAATTAAAAGATATTTATGATATAGAAAGAATTATTGGAAAACTTGTTCTTGAAACTGTAAACGGAAGAGATTTAACAGCTCTTAAACAGTCAATAAAGACAAGCCTTGAATTATACAGAGTGCTTCAGGGAAATGAGCTTTTCAAAATAGATGCGGAAAAACTTATAGAAGTCTATAATCTTATAGAAAAAGTTATAATTGATGAGCCGCCTTTCTCTATAAGAGAGGGAGGAATTATAAAGGACGGTTATAATTCGGAACTTGACGAGCTTCGAGATATTTCAAATCACGGAAAAGATTATATTCTGAAAATCGAAAGTGAAGAGAGAGAAAAAACAGGAATAAAGGGATTGAAAATAAAATACAATAAAGTATTTGGGTATTTTATAGAGATTACAAGAGCCAATATAGATATGGTGCCTGATTATTATATAAGAAAGCAGACTCTTACAAATGCAGAGAGATATATTGTTCCGGAGCTGAAGACATATGAAGAAAAAATTCTTAATGCAAAAACAAGAATTGAAACTCTTGAGTATTATCTTTTCAAAGAACTTACAGGAGAGATAAAAAAATACAGAGAAACTCTTCAGGATTTGGGATATAAAATAGCTTATCTTGATGTAGTGGCAAATCTTGCTCATGTAGCAATAAAAAACGGATATGTAAAACCTGAAATAACAGAGGAATCATCATTGGAAATTTTGGGAGGAAGACATCCTATTATAGAAAAGCTTATTCCTGCAGGAGAATTTGTAAAAAACAAAGTGCTTATGGACGATAATAAAAATTTTATAATTCTTACAGGTCCGAATATGTCAGGGAAATCTACTTATATGAAGCAGATTGCTCTTATAATAATAATGGCTCACATAGGGTCTTATGTTCCTGCAGATTATGCAAAAATCGGGATTGTGGACAGAATTTTTACAAGAATAGGGGCAAGTGATGACCTGATGACAGGACAGTCAACATTTATGCTTGAGATGAGTGAAGTGGCAAATATTTTGAACAGTGCCACATCAAAATCTTTTATAATTCTTGACGAGATTGGAAGAGGGACATCGACATTTGACGGAATTTCCATTGCCACTGCAATATCCGAATATATTCACGATAATATAAGAGCAAAAACTATTTTTGCCACTCATTACCATGAGCTTACACAGCTGGGAGAAAAACTTGAAAGAGCAGAAAATTACAGAATAGAAGTGGAAGAGAACAACAATCAGATAAGATTTTTAAGAGAGATAGTAAAAGGAGGAGCCGATAAGTCTTACGGAATAGAGGTAGCAAGACTTGCAGGACTTCCAAAAGAGATACTTTCAAATTCAAAGAAAATATTGAAAGTATTGGAGCAGAGAAAAAATATCATAGAGAAAAAGCTTGGAGGAGAACAGATGATGCTTTTTGCACAGCCTGTTTATACAGAAGAGCCTAAACATACAGAGCCTGTGGAAGAGGAAACAGTTATTTCAAAAGAAGAGGAGCTTACTTTGAAGCTTCTTCGTGAAATTGATATAAACACTCTTACACCTGTGGAAGCTATGATGAAACTTAATGAGCTTAAAAAAATATTGAATTAGGAGGCAGTATGAAAAAGAAAATATTGTACCCTGTACTGTTTGCAGCAGTTGTTGTATTGGGATATCTTAATTATTTCAGGGAAGAGCCGGGAATAAAACAGGTGGAAGAGGTAGTGGAAACCACAAACATTGCTTATGAAACATCAGGTTATTATATAGAAGCCCAGAAACAGTTTGATGATTTGAAAACAAATGACACAGCTTTTGAAAAAGCCAGTGCCAAGTTTAAAGATATGGTTCTTACAGGGGATAATGTTCTTTTAAATTCTGCCAGAAACCTTTTTTTGAAAAATAACATTGTGGGAAAAATCAGCAACGAATGGGAATTTTTTGCTGACAAATTGGATTATGATCAGTTAAAAGATGCTCTTACTTCAGATACAGGAGTAGAAGCGGTAAATAAAATTGAAAATTTAAAAATAAAAGGAAAGAAGTTTAAAACAAACAGTAAATTTGATTTTGTTGAGCTTGAAGAAAATGTAGAGATATACAACGGAGATACGGAACTGTTTGGAGATATTGGAAAATACAGCAACCTAGATAAAATAATGACTCTTGAAAAAAACGGAAGCTTTAAATCAAAGGACAAAGAGGGAAATGATGTTTCGGGAACTTTCAACAGAGGAAAGTTTGATTCAAATAAAAAAATGCTGGAACTTTTTGATAATTTTACAATAAATTATGGAGGAATTGCTCTTAATGGGTCGAAAATGTGGTATAATGATTTGACTAAGGGATTTGCAGTTCCGGATAATCCTGTGATAAATGCAGGAGGTTACAAAATTATTTCAAAAGAAATAAAAAATCCTGACGGAGATGATATAATTGATATTGTCGGAAAAATAGAGGGTACAAACGGAGATATATCATTTGTCGGAGATAAAGGAATATACAACTCTGCCGAGAAAAAACTTTATGTAAACGGAAATATTGTTATAACATCAAAAGCAGGGGAGAGAGTGGAAGCTGACAGAATGGTCTACGACACAGTTTCCAAAAATGCTGAATTTTTTGGAAAAGAGGGCAGAGTTACTTATGTGTTTAACGACAGAAAAGCAGAAGCTCAAAAATTTGTATATAATTCTGATAGGAAAACAGTTTATCTTGATGAGGGATATGTTTATGAAGACAATCTGTACAAAAGCAGAGGACAGAAATTGGTTTACAACAGCAGTACAGGAGACGGAGAAATATATTTCGGAAATATAGTTACAAAAGAGAAAAATGAAAAAGCCAAAGGGGATAAGATAGTTTTCAACAGCAAAAAAAGAGATTATACAGTATCTCAAAATGCCGAAGTAAACAACGGACAGTATTTGTTTAAGAGCAATAAACTTGATTATCTTAACAGTACAGGATTTGCTCATCTTCTTGAACCTTTCACAATAACAAACTTGAAAGATAAGAGTATTATAAAAGGAAACAGCGGAGAATATAATATTCAGACAGGAGATTTTACAAGCAGTGAAAAAGTTTCATATATAAAAGGAGCTGAAACTGTAACCGGAGACGATTTTAATTACAATACAAATACAGAAACAGGAAAGATAACAAAAAATGTTATCTATAACAACATCGAAAAAAATCTTACTCTTACAGCAGACAGCAGCAGTTTCCGAAAAGATAAGTTTGTGGAGCTTGAAAATAATTTGAAAATTACAACAGCTAAAGAGGAAATTTTTGCTCAAAAGGGAAGATATAATCTTGTAACAGAGAAAATAAATATTCCCGGTCTTATTAATTTTAATACAAAAGACAAAAAAATAACAGGAACAATTCACGACGGAATATTTGATACAGATAAAAATATTTTTGTAGGAAAAAATCTTGATGTAATCACAGATAAAAAAGAAACAATAAAGAGCAGAAATGCAAAATATTATATGGATAAAAATTTGCTTAACCTTACAGGAAATGTAAAAATTTCTGACAGCAATTCAGTTATAACAAGTGAAGATATGGATTACAATACCAAAACAAAAACAGCTGTAAGCAATGTACCGTTCAAACTTGTTTATGACAAAACTTTTGTTGTAACAGGAAACGAGGGAAAAGCAGATATGCTTACAGAAAAAATTATAGGTCAGAAAGTGAAAATAGTGTCAGCTGAAAATGAAGAATTTACAGCTGACAGAATTGACGGAGATATGAAAGAGATGAGATTTGATTTCATAGGAAACGCCAAAGGAAAAATGTTGGATACAGACAAAGAAACAGGAAAAGTTATACCTGTAACATATATCGGAGATTATGTAAGAATATATTTCGAAAAAGAAAAAAATGCCTACAAAGCTTCGAGAATAGAAGGAAGGGACAACAGTATTCTTACAAGAGGGACTCAGAAAATATATTCCGATTATATAGAAGCAGATCTTGACAGAAATATTGTTTATGCAGGAAAAAATAACAAAATAGTTTCAAATGATGAAAATGGAAAAACTGTTATAACAGGAGAAATCCTTAACGGAAATACAGCTGAAAATATTTTACAGGCAAGAGGAAATGTATTTATAGAAAATACAGATAAAGCAGGAAAAGTTACAACTCTTAAAGGACAGGAAAGTATTCTGGACAACAATACGAACACAATCGAAATGATAAAAGAGGTAACGGCTGAAAATGACCAGATGATACTTAATGCTGACAGAGCAGTATACAATAAAAATACAAACAAAGTAAATGCGTCAGGAAAAGTATTGGTAAATTATAAAGTGAAATAAGGAGAAGCTATGATAAGTATAGAAGCTCAAAATCTATGCAAAAGCTATAAAAAAAGACAGGTAGTAAAAAATGTGAGCCTTAAAGTAAACAAAGGGGAGATAGTGGGACTTCTTGGCCCGAACGGAGCAGGGAAAACCACAACATTTTATATGATAACAGGGATAATAAAACCTGACAGCGGAAAAGTTTACTGCAGTGAAAAAGAAATTACATCTTATCCGATGTATAAAAGAGCAAACCTTGGTATAGGATATTTGGCACAAGAGCCTTCGGTATTCAGAAATCTTACTGTTGAAGATAATATTTATGCTATACTTGAGATGAAAAATATGCCGAAAGAACAGCAGGATAAAGAGGTGCAGCAGCTTTTGAAAGAGTTTAAACTGACTCATGTGGCAAAATCTTATGGATATTCTCTTTCAGGGGGAGAGAGAAGACGGGTTGAAATAGCAAGAACTATTGCAAACAATCCTGATTTTATTCTTCTTGATGAGCCTTTTGCAGGAGTTGACCCAATAGCAGTGGAAGATATTCAGGAGATTATAAGATACTTGAAAGAGAGAGGACTGGGAATATTAATTACAGACCACAGTGTAAGAGAAACTTTAAAAATAACAGAAAGAGCATACATAATGGCAGAGGGACAAGTGCTTATCAGCGGAACTCCCGAAGAGATAGCACAAAATGAACTCGCCAAGAAAGTATATCTGGGAGAAAACTTTAAGCTTGATTAAAAGCAGAAAAATATTTAAGTAAGTTAATAAATTGATGAAATATATTATGGAGGAAAAATGTTAACAGGTAATGAGGTAAGAGAAAAATTTATAGAATTTTTTGAAAGTAAAAATCACAAACACTTTGAAAGTGCATCACTTATTCCGGATGACCAGACACTTCTATTGACAGTTGCCGGAATGGTACCTTTCAAACCATATTTCTTAGGACAAAAAGAAGCACCTACTCCAAGAGTTACTACATTCCAAAAATGTATCAGAACAAACGACCTTGAAAATGTAGGAAGAACAGCAAGACACCATACATTTTTTGAAATGCTTGGAAACTTTTCATTTGGAGATTATTTTAAAAAAGAATCAATTAAATGGTCTTATGAATTTATAACAGAAGTATTAAAACTTGAAAAAGACAGATTATGGGTAACAGTATTTGAAACAGATGATGAGGCAGAGGAGCTTTGGGTATCTGAATGTAATTTCCCTAGAGAGAGAATTGTAAGATTCGGTGAAGAGGATAACTGGTGGGCAGCAGGACCTACAGGTTCTTGCGGGCCATGTTCAGAAATATATGTTGACCTTGGAGTACAATTTGGAGGAGATGAAAATTCAAGACTTGGTGATGAGGGAACAGACAATCGTTTCATAGAAATCTGGAACTTGGTTTTCACTGAATGGAACAGAATGGAGGACGGACATCTTGAGCCTCTTCCTAAGAAAAATATAGATACAGGAGCAGGGCTTGAAAGAATAACTGCTGTTGTGCAAGGTAAAGCAAACAACTTTGAAACAGATTTAATTTTCCCTATTATAGAAGAGATGGGAAGAATTTCAGGAGTAAAATACGGAGAAGATCCTAAAAAAGATTTCTCTCTTAAAGTAATCGCAGACCACTCAAGAGCTGTAACATTTTTGGTAAATGACGGAGTAATCCCTTCAAACGAAGGAAGAGGATATGTTCTTAGAAGAATTTTAAGAAGAGCTATAAGACATGGAAGACTTTTGGGAGTAAACGATTTATTCTTGTATAAAATCGTTGATACAATAGTTGAGCTTATGAAAGGTTCTTACCCTGATTTAGCAGAAAATGTAAAACATATTAAAAAAGTAATCAAAATAGAAGAGGAAAAATTCTCTAATACACTTGATTCAGGAATACAGCAGGTTATGGCTGCTATTGAAGAAGCTAAGAAAAACGGAGAGGGAAGACTTACAGGAGAAGTTACTTTCAAATTGTATGATACTTACGGATTCCCTTACGAACTTACAGAAGAAATTTGTGAAGAGAACGGAATTTTAATTTACAAAAACGAATTTGATCAGAAAATGGAAGAACAAAAAGAGAAAGCAAGAAATTCAAGAGAAGTTGTAATGGAGAAAGGACAAGACGCTTTTATTGAAGCTTTCTTTGATGAACACGGAAAAACTGAATTTACAGGGTATACAAGTACAGAGGAAACAGCCAAAGTTCTTCATGTGTCTAAATTAGATGAAGAGGGAACTTATATGATAATAACTGACAGAACTCCGTTCTATGCAGAGTCAGGAGGTCAGCAGGCAGATAACGGTATCATAGAAGGAAACGGAACTGTGGGACAAGTTATAGATGTACAGAAACAGAAAAATATCTTTATGCATACAGTAAAAGTTCTTAACGGAGTGCATAATTTCCTTGAGGGGACAGAAGTTAAACTTACTGTAAATCAAAGCAGAAGAGATGCTATTTCTAAAAATCACAGTGCAACTCACTTACTGCAAAAAGCACTTAGAGAAATTTTAGGAACTCATGTACAACAAGCCGGATCACTTGTAGCACCTGACAGATTAAGATTTGACTTTAACCACTATGAAGCAATGACAGAAGAAGAGCTTGAAAAAGTTGAAAGACTTGTAAATACAAAAATTGCAGAAGCACTTTCTGCCGATATAAGACTTATGTCTATGGACGAAGCTAAGAAAACAGGAGCTATGGCTCTTTTCGGTGATAAATATGAAAGTGTTGTAAGAGTGGTATCATTTGGAGATTTCTCAACAGAACTTTGCGGAGGTATCCATGTATCAAATGTTTCTCAGATAGGACTTTTCAAAATAGTTTCTGAAACAGGAGTTGCGGCAGGGGTAAGAAGAATAGAAGCTAAAACAGGTTTCCATGCTTATGAAGTTGTAAAAGAAATGGAAAGAACAATAAAAAATGTAGCTGACAGTTTGAAAACTGATGTAAACAAAATAGAAGAGAAAGCTGAAAAAACAGCAGAAGATTTAAGAGCTGCTCTTAAAGAGATAGAAGAGCTTAAATCTAAGATAGCAGGATTTGAAGCAGGAAGTCTTTTTGAAAATGCAGAAGAAATAAACGGAGTCAAAGTTCTTGTAAAAGGATTTACTGGCAAAGAAAGCGATTCTTTAAGAGAAATTGTGGATAAAGCAAAAGATAAACTTGGAAGCTGTGTTGTTGTTCTTGGAGCAGACAACGGAAAAGCAATTTTTACAGTTGGAGTAACTAAAGATCTTACTTCAAAAATCAAAGCAGGAGAACTGGTAAAAGAACTTGCAGTGATTGCAGGAGGAAACGGGGGAGGAAGACCTGATTTTGCTCAAGCAGGAGGAAAAGACGGTTCTAAAGTTATGGAGGCTCTTGAAACTGTAAAAAAATCTATTAAAGATAGATTATAAAAAAATATTGTATTTATAAAATTATGAGGTCATAATTATGTATAAGAAATATATATCTCTGGATATAGGAGATGTAAGAATAGGAGTAGCCAGATCTGATATTATGGGTCTGGTTGCCACTCCTCTTGAAGTGATAGACAGAAGAAAAGTTAAATCAGTAAAGAGGATAGCAGAGATTTTAAATGAGAATAATACAAAATCTCTGGTGGTAGGAATACCTAAAAGTTTAGACGGGACAGAAAAAAGACAGGCAGAAAAAGTGAGAGAATACATAGAGAAGCTGAAAAAAAATATTGAAGAACTTGAAGTTTTTGAGGTAGACGAAAGACTGACAACAGTATCAGCTGACAGAATGCTTACAGATGGTGGAAAAAAAGGAGCTATTGAAAAGAGAAAAGTAGTTGATAAAATAGCTGCTGCCATTATTCTCCAAACTTTTCTGGATTCTAAAAAGTAGAGGTATTGGAGGAAATATGAAAAAATTGTGGATAAGATTACTGCTGGTGATAGCAATACTTGCAGGAGCTGTATGGCTGATAATGAAAGAGCCTGTAAAACTTGGTCTTGACCTTAAAGGAGGAGTGTATGCTGTACTTGAGGCAACTCCCGAAGACGGAGGAGAGGAAATAGACAATGAAACAATGAACTCTCTTATTGAAGTGCTTGACAGAAGAATAAACGGGATAGGAGTAGCAGAATCAGTGGTACAGAAAGCAGGAAGCAACAGAGTTATTATTGAACTTCCGGGAATAAGTGACACAACAGAAGCTATTAATATGATAGGGAAAACTGCTCTTCTTGAATTTAAAATCATGGATGAGCATGGAAACCTTGGACCTACTCTTTTAACAGGAGGAGCTCTTAAAAAAGCTCAGGTAGGTTACGGAAATCTTGGAGAGCCTCAAATAAATTTTGAAATGAAGCCGGAAGGAGCAATAGAGTTTGCAAGAATTACTAGAGAAAATGTAGGAAAACAGCTTGCTATAGTTCTTGACGGAAAAGTGCAGACAGCACCTGTAATAAGAACAGAAATTCCCGGAGGAACAGGAAGTATAAGCGGAAACTACACTGTTGAAGAAGCAAAGAGAACAGCTACACTTTTAAATTCCGGAGCACTTCCTATAAAAGCTGAAATTATAGAAACAAGAACAGTGGGAGCTTCTCTTGGAGATGAATCAATAGCTGCCAGTGTGGTTGCCGGAAAAGTTGCAATGGCACTTATCGGAATATTTATGCTTATATTTTACAGATTCCCCGGAATTGTTGCTGATATAGCTCTTGTATGTTTCGGTATAATAACATTTGCTGTGCTGCAGTTTATAGGAGCAACTCTTACTCTTCCGGGAATTGCGGGACTTATCCTTTCAGCAGGGATGGCAGTTGACGCCAATGTTATCATCTTTGAAAGAATAAAAGAGGAGCTTGGTTTTGGAAATACAATAAGAGGAGCAATAAATGCAGGATTCAGCAAAGGATTTATTGCGATATTTGACTCAAACCTGACAACTCTTATAATAACAGGAATATTATTTATATTTGGTACAGGACCTGTAAAAGGATTTGCAGTAACTCTTACAATAGGAACACTTGCTTCAATGTTTACTGCAATAGTTATGACAAAAGTACTTCTTATGGTATTTGTGGAAGTATTCCACATATCTAATCCTAAATTATTCGGTGTAAGGGGGAGATAAAGAATGGATATACAGATTCGTATAATAAAAAACAGCAAAAGATGGATAACTCTTTCTTTGATAGTTATAATGATTTCCCTTGCAGGACTTTTTGCCAAAGGGCTTAATTACGGAATAGATTTTTCCGGAGGAAGTATGTTCCAGATAAAATTTGAAAAACCTGTTTCATTGAAGGAACTTAATCCTGTTCTTGATAAAGTGGCGGAAAAAGTTCCTCAATTCAGTCCGACAAGCAGAAAAGTTCAGGTTTCTGAAGGAAATGATGTAATAATAAGAACTCAGGAAATTTCAGAAGCACAAAAAGCTGAATTTCTTGACGAGCTGAAAGAAGCAGGAAAATATGAAATTACAAGAGAGGACAAAGTAGGAGCAAGTGTAGGGGCTGAACTTAAAAAATCAGCAATATTGGCTTTGGTAATTGGAGCAGTAATGATAGTTGCATACATAACAATGAGATTTGAGTTCAGATTTGCAATAGCAGCCATAATGGCTCTTGTCCATGATATAATAATTGCTGTGGGAGGAATAGCTCTCCTTGGCTATGAAATAGACACAGCTTTTATAGCAGCAGTGCTGACAATACTAGGATACTCTATAAACGATACAATAGTTGTATTTGACAGGATAAGAGAAACTCTGAAAAGAAAAAGCGACCTTACATTCGGAGAACTTCTTGATAAAAGTATAAACCAAGTAATAATAAGGTCGATAAATACATCAGTTACAACACTTCTTGCAGTACTGGCGGTGCTTCTTTTCGGAGGGGACAGTTTGAGAACATTTATAACTACTCTTTTGATAGGAATACTTGCAGGTACATATTCATCAATATTTATTGCAACACCTCTTATATATCTGTTTGAAAAAGACAGGGACGGAAAAGTGGATCACAATAAATATTTAGAGAGTGAAGAAACAGAAAGCAATGAAAAAATAGTAGTTTAACAGCATAGAGAGCCCGATTCAAAACATAGACCATTTCTTATTTTGAGTCAGGCTCTTATGTGCTATTTTAATGGAGGCCGTAGATATGAGAACATGGGCAGAGATAAATGTTGATAATTTTATTTACAACATGAAAAAAATACAGGAAAAATCAGCAGGCAGAAAAGTTATTGCAGTGGTAAAAGCAGATTGCTACGGAATGGGAGCTGTAAAACTTTCCCATGAACTGAAAGAAAAATGCGGAGTAGATTTTTTTGCTGTGGCAGCTCTCAGTGAAGCTGTGGAACTTAGAGAAAGCGGAATAAAAGATAAAATTCTTATTCTTGGAGGAGTTTTTGATGAGGAATTGAAAGAAGTTGAAAAATACGGTTTTCATATTGCTCTTACATCACTTCGTCAGCTTAAAATTATTCACGAAAACTCTTTAAATATAGAGTGTCATTTGAAACTTGAAACAGGAATGGGAAGAGTGGGATTCAGTAAAAATGAACTTGCTGAATTGAAAAAATATGTGAAAGAAAATAATATAAAGAATATAACAGGTGTGTATACTCATCTTTCTGTATCTGATGAAGAGGGAGAAGATAACAGAAAATATACTGAAAAGCAGATAGAAAAATTTAACAGTTTTGAGGGAATTGATACTATTGAGTACAGACATGTGTTAAACAGCGGCGGAATATTAAATTATGCCGGAATGGATAATGCAGGATATGTAAGAGCCGGAATAATTCAATACGGCGTATGCAGCGGAAAATATATTGAGGGCTTTAAACCTGTATTTACTTTTAAAAGCAAAATTCTGTTTTTAAAAAAACTGGATGAAGACAGTGATATTTCTTACGGAAGAACAGCACATTTGAAAAAAGGAACAGTTCTTGCAACAATAGCAGCAGGATATGCTGACGGATTTAAAAGAGAGATATCAAACAGAGGAACTGTAACAATTCATGGTGTTGAGTGTTTTGTAAGAGGAAAAGTGTGTATGGATATGTTTATGGCAGAAATTCCTGAGGAAATTCAAAATAAAGTTTCCGAGGGAGACGAAGTTATTCTTTACGGAGAAAATATAGGAAAGCAGGCACAGCTTATGAACATTTCAATATATGAGCTTTTTACGGGAATAGGAAAAAGAGCGGAAAGAATATATACAGGAAATAAATAATTGACTAAATCAATGAAAGGAATGATATGGGACAAGTAATATTATTAAAAGGAAAAGAGAAAAAAATTGAAAATTTTTATCCCAATGTATTTAAAGATGAAATTAAAACTACAACAGGAGAAATAAAAAACGGAGAAGTTGTTGATGTTTTGAGAGATGATATGAAATTTGTGGGAAGAGGTTATGTTACAGAGGGAACATCAGCTTTTGTGAGAGTTCTTACAACAGAGGACAGACCTATAAATAAAGAATTTATATATGAAAAAATAAAAACAGCATATGATAAAAGAAAACATCTTGCAGAGGAAACAAACTGTATGAGAGTTTTTTTCTCTGAAGCAGACGGAATACCGGGGCTTGTAATTGATAAATTTGATAAATATATTTCTATTCAGTTCAGAAATTCTGGGGTTGAAAGTTTCAGACAGGAAATAATAAATGCTGTAAAAAAATATATGAAACCAAAAGGAATATATGAAAGAAGCGATGTTGAAAACAGAGTTCATGAAGGTGTAGAAGAAAAAACAGGAATAATTTACGGAGAGATTCCTTCAGAAATAATTATGGAAGACAATGGACTTAAATATACAATAGATATTGCAAATGGACAGAAAACAGGATTTTTCTTAGACCAGAGAGATTCAAGAAAGTTTATAAGACCATATCTTAACGAAAAAACAAAATTTCTTGATGTATTTTCTTCAAGCGGAGGTTTTTCAATGGCTGCTTTGAAAGAAAATTGTGAAAAAGTTACAGCTATTGATAAAGAGCCTTATGCTCTTGAACTTTGCAGAAAAAATTATGAACTGAACGGATACACAAACAAATTTGAAACTCTTGAGGGAGATGCTTTTCTGCTTCTGAAAACTCTTGTGGGGAGAGGAGAAAAATATGATGTGATCACTCTTGACCCGCCGTCTTTGATAAAAAGAAAAACAGATATAAGAAAAGGAAGAGATTTTTTCTTTGACCTTTGCGACAGCAGTTTCAAACTTCTTGAAAAAGGAGGAATTTTGGGAGTTATTACCTGTGCATATCATATGAGC
The DNA here is from genome assembly GCA_900545035.1 of uncultured Fusobacterium sp. GTDB lineage: Bacteria > Fusobacteriota > Fusobacteriia > Fusobacteriales > Fusobacteriaceae > Fusobacterium_B. The sequence continues at coordinate 14,721 of UQXM01000009.1, forward strand.
CTTCAAGATTTAATAGAAGTAACAAGAATGGCAGCTTCAAATAACGGGAAAATGGTGCAGGTAATCGGGATAAATTATCAGCCGGAAGACCATCCTTGGATTCTTCATATACCGGAAACTTTGTATTTAAAAGCACTGTGGGTAAAAGTAGTATAGGAGGTACAGAATGTATTTAGATATAATTGTTGCAGCAATAATAGTGATATCAATAATTTTTGGGATTAAAAACGGTGTTATAGTTGAATTTATATCAACATTCGGAGTTGTTATAAACTTTATAATTACTCAAAAAGTAACTCCTGTGGTGCTGAAATATATAGAAAAATATCTTGGGTCAAATTATACATATGCTTATGTAATAACATTTATAATAGTATTTATTGTATTCAGTATATTTATTCATATTTTAAATATAATTCTAAAAAAACAGAGTGTATTTTTTATAAGCAGAATTTTGGGAGGAGCAATAAGTCTTATAAAAGGTGTGATTATAAGTGCATTGGTTCTTCTGATATTTAATGTAACAGCAGAAACTTTTCCGAAAATAAAAGTTTACGGAAAAGACAGTATAACAAATGAATATTTTTTAAAAGTATCGAGAAATGCCGACCAGTATATACCTGAATTTTTTAAAGAAAAATTGAAAACAGTAAGAGACAACAAAACAATAGATAAGTATATAGATAAATTATTTTAGGAGAGATTTATGAAGATAATAAACAGATATATCCTGTCAGAAGCAAAACTGCCGATATTTTTCGGAATATCTCTTTTTACATTTATTTTTCTGATTGAGATAATAGTTTCTATGATGGAGAGTATTATTATAAAAGGAATTTCTCTTATAGATGTAATAAGAATGCTTTCTTTCTATCTGCCGATGATACTTTCTCAGACAATTCCAATGGGAATGTTTTTGGGTATAATGATAACTTTTGGAAAATTTACAAAAAACAGCGAATCAACAGCAATGAGTTCAATAGGACTGTCTTTAAAAGATATGATAAAACCTGTTGCTGTCATGGGCGTTATTACAACATTGTTTGTATTTTTTCTTCAGGAAAGTATAATTCCAAGATCTTTTAACAAGCTGCAGCAGCTTACAGTAAAGCTGGCTTATGAAAATCCTGTTTTCCAATTGAAAGACAAAGTTCTTATTGACGAGATGTCAGATTATAAACTGTATATTGATAAGATAGATCCTAAAACAAAAAATGCCAAAAATGTTCTTATTTTTATAAATGAGAATGATGTAAAATATCCTACTCTTGTTTTGGGAGAAACTGCACACTGGCAGGACGCAGCCATGATTATAGATAATGTGGATTTTTACAGATTTGACAAAGAGGGAAAAGAAAATCTGAGAGGACATTTTGAAGAGAGAAAAATTCCTTTGAGTTCATATTTTCAAAGTGTAGAGATGCAGGTTGATGATATTGAGGGAATGGGAATTTCTCAACTTTTATCTCAGATGAAAGGAAAAGACAAAGCTGAAAAACTTCCTTTTATTGTTGAAATAAATAAAAAACTTGCTATTCCTCTTTCAACAATAATACTTTCTGTGCTGGGAGTTCTTATGTCAGTTGGACATCACAGAAGCGGAAAAGGTGTAAATTATGGATTTGGAATAGGAGTAATCTTTACATATATAGTTCTTCTTAATATAGGAATGGTTATGTCTTACAGAGGAAAAATGAACCCGTATGCAGGAATATGGTTTCCCAATGTACTTCTGTATATATTTACAGCTTTGATGTATAAGAAAAAAATAAGGTTGGTGTAAAATGAAAATAAAAAAATTAGATTTGTATATCAGTAAAAATTTTATAAAAGCATTTTTCTTGAGCCTTATTGCATTTATAAATATATTTATTTTAAGTCAGCTGTTTAAAGTATTCAGATATGTGGCAGACGGAAGAATGACAACAGGACAGGGATTTTCATATGTTCTTAATATGCTTCCTGAAATAATTTTAAATGTAGCACCTCTGGCAGTTCTTTTGGGATCGCTTATGACAATAAATAAAATGGCTTCAAACCTTGAAATAATATCTCTTAAAACTTCGGGAATAAGTTTCAGAAGAATAATTCTTTTTCCTGTAATAATATCGTTTTTTATTTCTTTGGGAGCTTTTGTTATAAACGGTACTTTGTACCCTCTTTCTGAGAAAAGAATAAGAGAACTGAAAGGGAATGAGATTTCAAAAGTTCTGCCAAAAGAAAAAAGAAACGGATTTTTGAGAGATGATGAAAATAATATTTATATTATGGGATATATAAATACAGAAAAGCAGACTGCTGAAAATATTGAGATTATTAAAATAAATGAAAAATTTGATGAAATAGAAAAAGTAACGATTGCCGATAAAGGAAGATTTAACAGGGCAGAGAATAAATGGGAGCTTGAGAATGTAATTATAAACCATATTAAAGAAAAAATATCTGAGAATCGTTCTTTTTACACAGAGGCAGAACTTAACGAGCCGCCTGAAAATTTTGTTACTCTTTCAATAGACCCAAGGCTTCTTACAACAAAAGAACTTAAAAAAGAGATAAAGGATTTGAGAATAACAGGGGGAGACATAAGGGAAGCGATGATGGAACTGGGAAAAAGATACTCTTTTCCCTTTGCAAGTTTTATAATCTCTTTTCTGGGACTTTCTCTGGGAAGCAGATATGTAAGAGGAAATTCGGCAATGAGTATTGTTGCCTGCATGGTATTGGGATATGGATATTATATAATGCAGGCTTCGTTTGAGTCATTGGGAAAAAACAGCATAATGAATCCGTTTGTGAGCGGATGGCTGCCAAATATAATTTTCCTTGTAATAGGGGCATACTTTGTAAACAAAGCTGAATATTAAAAAAGCAGATTATTTTGGAGGAATATGAGCATACAAATAGAAAAACTGAAGAACGGAATACCTGTTCTTATGGATAAAATCGAGGGAATAAACAGTGTAACTTTTGGAATTTTTGTAAAGACAGGAGCAAAAAATGAACTGTCGGGAGAAGAGGGAATATCACATCTTCTTGAGCATATGATGTTTAAAGGAACAAAAAGCAAAAGTGCAAAGGATATTTCTGAAATAATAGATAATGAAGGCGGAATAATAAATGCTTACACAGGAAAGGAAAATACAGTTTATTATGTTCAGATGCTTTCAAACAGACTGAAACAGGGAATAGAAATTCTTACAGATATGTTTCTTAATTCAACTTTTTCAGAGGAAAATCTTGAAAAAGAAAAAGGAGTGGTAATTGAAGAGATAAGAATGTATGAAGATATTCCTGAAGAAACAGTACATGATCAAAATACAGCTCTTGTAATTGATGGTGTTCAAGGTAATATTATTCTTGGAACTGAAAAAAGTTTGAGAGGAATAACGAGAGATAAACTTGTAAACTATTTTAAAGATCAATACAGAGTGGGAAATATTGTTATCTCAATAGCCGGAAATTTTGAATATGAGGATATTAAAGATATTTTAAATAATGGACTGGGAACTCTTGAAAAAGTAGAGCCAAAAAGAAAATATAATGGTTCAATGAAAATAAAGAGCATGGAAAACAGAATAAAGAAAGATACAAATCAGATTCATCTGTGCTTTAATACGAAAGGATGTTCTCTTACAAGCGATAACAGATATGAAGTGGCAATAATTTCAAATACTCTTGCAGGAAATATGAGTTCAAGACTGTTCCAAAAAATAAGAGAGGACAGAGGTCTTGCTTATTCAGTGTTCAGCTACACATCTTCTTTTGAAGAGGGAGGACTTTTTACAGTGTATGCAGGAACAACAAAAAAAGATTACAAAGAGGTAATACAGATTATAGAAGATGAATTTAATGATATAAGAGAAAATGGGATTACAGAATATGAGCTTCAGAAATCAAAAAATCAATTTTTGAGTGCTGTTACTTTCGGACTGGAAAGCAGCAAAGGAAGAATGAACAGAATGGCAAATTCGTATCTTCTTTATAATGAGATAATAAGTCTTGATGAAATTTTAAAACAAATAGAAAAAATCACTGTGGAAGATATAAAACAAACAGCACAGGAGATGTTTGACAAAAAATATTACTCAAAAACAATACTTGGAAATTTTGAAGATACAGAGGAGAGATAGAATGGAAAAAGTAACAGTAAAAGTAATTTTAGATAAAGGTGTGGCAAAACCAATGTATATGACAGAGGGAGCAGCAGGAATGGATGTAAGAGCAAATATAACAGAGCCTGTTACTCTTGGAAGCCTTGAAAGAAAACTTATTCCTACAGGAATAAAAATGGAAATTCCAATGGGATATGAGGTACAGGTAAGACCAAGAAGCGGACTTGCACTAAAACATGGAATATCTATGGCAAATACTCCGGGAACAATAGACAGCGATTATCGTGGAGAAATCGGAGTAATAATGATTAATTTGAGCAAAGATGAATATACAGTTGAGCCGGGAGAGAGAATAGCACAACTTGTATTAAGCAGAGTGTATCAAATGGAACTTGTTGAAGCGGAAGAACTTTCTGACAGTGAAAGAAGCAGCGGAGGATTCGGACATACAGGAAAATAAAATTAAGGAGCAGATATGCTGGACAAAAGAAATATTACCATAGCTATAAAAAAAATAAAAAAAATGGATCATGCCCTGATATTGAAAATCCTTCTTATAATAGGGATGAGCCTTACAGCAGTATATACAGCTACATCACACAGAACAATGTCTTTTTTTAAAAAAGAGATAATCTGGACATGTCTGGGAATTTTTGTATATTTTACTGTGTCATTTATAGATTACAGAAAATATGCAAAATATTACAGATTTATTTATGCAGTAAATATTCTTATGCTTCTGGCAGTATATGTTTTCGGAGATGAAGCCAAAGGGGCAAAGAGATGGATAGATTTGGGAGTAATAAGTGTACAGCCTTCTGAATTTGCAAAACTTTTTCTCGTGCTGACTTTTGCAGAAGTTCTTATTATTGATTACGGAAAAAGTTTCAGAGGGCTAAAAGATATGTTTGTTTCAGGACTGCATATACTGCCCATATTTCTTCTGGTTTTAAATCAACCTGATTTGGGGACATCTCTTGTGCTGATTTTCATATATTTTGTTATGATATTTGTTCATGGAATAGATTGGAAAACAATATGGCAGATAGTTATTATGGGAGTAGCAAGTATTCCCGCAGCATATTTTTTTGTATTGAAAGATTATCAGAGAACAAGAATACAGACTTTTTTAAATCCTGAAGCTGATCTTATGAACAGCGGATGGAATGTGGTACAGTCAAAAATAGCCATAGGTTCGGGAGGACTTTTTGGAAAAGGATTTATGCAGAGTACTCAAAGCAAACTGAGATTTCTTCCCGAGTCTCATACAGACTTTATCGGCTCTGTTTTTCTGGAAGAGAGAGGATTTGCTGGAGGAGTTGTTTTAATAGTTCTGTATCTTGCTCTTATAATGAATATTATAAAAATAGGAGATTCGGCGGAAGACAGATATGGAAAACTTATCTGTTACGGAATAGCAAGTATATTTTTTTTCCATGTGGTTGTAAATGTGGGAATGATAATGGGAGTAATGCCTGTTACCGGGCTGCCTCTGCTTTTTATGAGTTATGGAGGAAGTTCTTTTGTTTTTGGTTTTTTAATGCTGGGAATAGTTCACAGTGTAAAAATACATAAATTTTAGAGGGAAAAATGAAATATATAATAGAAAAAGAAGATGAGGGAGTAAGACTTGACAGATATTTAAGAAAAAAATTAAAATCTACACCTCTTACTGAGATTTTCAAAGCCATGAGAATAGGAAAAATAAAAGTAAATAATAAAAAGAAAAAAGAAAATTATCGTTTGGAAGAAGGAGATAAGGTATTTATAGGTCTTGAAACTGATGAGGAAAAAAATATTCAGGAAGAGCCTTTTGTAACACTTTCTCCTGTTGAAAAAGAGGAACTTAAAAAGGGAATAATTTTTGAAAATGATGATTTGATAATTTTTAACAAGAAAAAAGATGTGGTTATGCATAAGGGAAGCGGATATGAATACGGGATTTCCGAAATGTTCAAATCGTATTTTCAAAATAACAGTTTTAATTTTGTAAACAGAATAGACAGAAAAACTTCGGGACTGGTTATAGGAGCAAAAAATAAAATTTCCACAAGAGTTCTTACAGAAGAGATAAGAGAAAATAATATTAAGAAAAAATATTATATTCTTGTTCACGGAATAATAAATAAAGAAAAGTTTATTGTGGACAACTATCTGAAAAAAATTGAGGACAGTGTTGTAGTAACAGATAAAGATGATCCTGAAGGAAAAGAGGCTGTTACAATTTTCAGAGTTCTGGGACACGGAAAAAATATAACTTTTCTTGAGGCAGAACTTATTACAGGGAGAACTCATCAATTGAGAGTACAGCTTTCACATATGGGATACCCGATAATAGGAGATACAAGATACGGAAAAAAAGATGATGAAAAATCGTTGTATCTGAATTCTTTTTATTGTGAAATTCCAAAATACAATATAAAAGCAGAGCTTCCTGTATCAGAATTTTTTAAGCTGAGAATGGAAAAAGATAAATAAAATACAGGGAAAGTTTAGGAGGAAACAGTGGCAGAAAGAGAGTTGTGGAAAAGCAGAAAAGGATTTGTTTATGCAGCCATAGGTGCTGCAATAGGACTTGGAAATTTGTGGAGATTTCCTTTTCAGGCATATAAAAATGGGGGAGGAGCATTTTTTCTTCCATATATAGTTGCACTTTTTACTTGCGGAGTGCCTCTTATGATACTTGAGTATCAATATGGGCGGAAAATAAGAGGAGGCTCAACAAAAGCTTTCAGACTTCTGGGAAAAAAGTTTGAGTGGCTGGGATGGCTTCAGGTAATGGTGCCTCTTATAGTAATGATGTTTTACAACACAATAATTTCGGTGTCTGTTGTGTTTATGGTATGGTCTTTGGGACATGCTTTTGGAATTGTAAACTGGATGTCTGACCCGGGACCTCTTATGGGAGCAATAGCAGGAACTGCTTCAGGACCTTTTGACATAAAAGCCGGAATAAGTGTATATATGCTTGGATTTGTAATTCTTGTATGGATTGGAAACTGGCTGATTGTAAGGAACGGAGTTTCTCAGGGTATTGAAAAATCTTCGAAGTTTTTCACTCCTGTATTAATGGCAATGATGATAATTTTTATGATTAATTCACTGACTCTTAAAGGAGCGGCAGAAGGATTAAATGCACTTTTTACTCCTGATTTTACAAAAATTCTGAATCCTAATATTTGGGTAGCTGCTTATGCACAAGTATTTTTTTCAACAACTCTTGCAGTAGGAGTAATGATTGCATATGGGTCGTATATTCCTGATGACTGGGATATTGTAAACAGTTCGTTTATGACGGTATTTTCAAATGCTTCTTTCGATATTATTTCAGGAATAACAGTATTTTCAACGCTGGGATATCTTGTTAATAAGCTGGGAGTGGATTTCAATTCTTTTGGAAATGGAGCAGGGATAGCATTTATAGCTTTTCCGATAGCTGTTTCACAGATAACTTCCAATACAATTTTACAGGGAATAATTGGATTTATATTTTTCTTCTGCCTGTTTATAGCAGGTTTGTCTTCAAGTATTTCAATGCTGGAATCTTTTTCGGCGGCAGCTATGGATAAATTTGAAATAGACAGAAAGAAACTTGTGAGTATTATTTCTGTTGTGGGATTTACAGGAAGTGCATGTTTTGCTACATATGCAGGATTTAATTACATTCTTGATATAGTGGATTCACATGTGGGAAATTATATTATTGCAACACTTGGGCTTGTGGAAACACTTTTGATGTGCAGATATTACGGAATTGAAAAAATCAGAGTGGAAGCAAATGAATATTCTGATTTTAAAATCGGAAAATGGTTCAATTTTTTATTGCAGTATGTAACACCTTTAATACTTGGAATAACAGTAGTAACAAATATTATTACGGGATTTGCTCAAATGAATACAGCAAAACTTGTATTTGGATGGGGAACTATTCTCATAATGATTGTAACAGCAACCATATTTTACAGAAAACAATGGGAAAAATCCATAGAATAAGATAATAAGAGGTGGTTTTATGAATACAGGAGCAATTATAATGATGATAACAGGGTGTACAATAGTGTGGGGCGGGCTGTTTGTATCTTTGAGAATAGCTCTTAAAAGTTCAAATAAATAAAAAAAATGAGGCTGAAAAAACAGTCTCATTTTTTATAATATCCTATTTTATTTTTGAGTCAAACACATATTCTCCATTAACTATTTTTAGAATAGTAACTGCTTTTACAGGGTTATTGTGGTCATCAAATGTTAAGTATCCTGTAATTCCGTCATATTCAATATTTTTTAAAGCGTCAACGACAGCTTGTTTGTCTGTGCTTCCTGCCTTTTCCACAGCTTCTTTTACCATATATACAGCATCATATCCAAGAGCAGAGAAAGCAGAAGGGTCTTCTTTATATGTTTCTCTGTATGCTTTTATAAAGTTCTGAATTTTTACTGATTCGTCCTGCATAGAGAAGTGATTAGTGAAGTATGAATTTTCTATAACTTTATAAGCTGTTGAGTCAAGAGTTTTAGCAATTCCGTCCCAACCGTCAGAACCGACAAAAATTGATTTTACTCCGACTTCTCTTGCTTGTGCGGCAATTAAAGAAGCCTGCTCATAATATTCCGGAATAAGTAAAACATCCGGATTTTCAGCAGCTATTTTTGTAAGTTGTGCTCTGAAATCTCTGTCCCCGTCAGCATATCCCTCTTTTACAGTAATTTTTATTCCTAATTTTTCAGCTTGTTCAGTGAATGCTTTTGCAATACCGTCTGAATAGTCGCTGGAATTGTTTACTAAAATTCCTGCTGTATCAGCACCGAATCTCTCTTTGGCAAGAGTTGCAAGAACAGTTCCCTGATATGGATTTGTAAAGCATACACGGAATACATTCGGTCCGGCTTCTGTAATATCAACCTGAGTTCCTGTAGGTGTAATCATAGGCATATTATCTTGAGCAGCTATTTCAGCCACAGCTACCGTAGGTTTTGAAGTAATATCTCCGATTACTGCCGCAACATTTGTATCAACAAGTTTGTTGTATGCCATAACGGATTCTGTAGCATCTCCTTTTGTATCAAGAACAATATACTCAATTTGTTTTCCGTTTATTCCTCCGTTTTTATTTATTTCTTCAACAGCAAGCTGAGCTCCGTTTGTTGTAGTTACTCCATAAATTGCAAGTGAACCTGTAAGAGGTGCAAGTCCCCCGACTTTTATGACAGTATTTTCAGCTGTTTCTTTTTGACCTCCACAGGCTGCAAACATCATTGCAGCTCCTGTTATTATTGTTTTCATTATTTTTCCTTTTTTCATAAGTAATCTTCCCCCTTTAAATATTTATATTTTAATTTTTTGTTTATATACTAAAGAATAATAAATAAAAAAGACAGCCATGTAAGGCTGTCTTTCCATTTCCCATAAAAATTAATCAATTATTTTATACAATTCACAAAAATAATTTACTGCATGAAATTATTGATACTCTGCAGTTTTGTAAGAAATGAATATATCCGCATACCTTAACAAGATTATTTGT
>UQXM01000010.1 GCA_900545035.1 uncultured Fusobacterium sp.
AGGAGGTCGCGAGTTCGAATCTCGTCGCTCCCGCCATTATAAAAATTATAAGACACAGAAATGTGTCTTTTTTTATAAAAAATAAAATAATATAAAATCATAAAAAAATTCTCTTGGAAACTATTTTTCCAAGAGAATTTTTTAGATAGCTTTTATTTTTTTAATTTGTTTATATATTCAGAAATTTCTTCGGCACATTTTCTGGCATATGCTACATGAGGAGAATTGTTTTTTACACCGATACCTTTTACATAAAGAGTTCTTAAAATATAAGGTCCTTTATCAGTTTCAATATTCAGAAAAACTTGTGTGATAAGAGTTCTTATTTTACTTCTTTTTGTGATTCCCACATCACCTATTGTAATTTCTTTTATGGTATCAATCGGAATATCATATATAGTATCTTTTCTCCAAGCTATAACCAAAAAACAAAGCACTCTTTTTTTCTCATCTATAAAAAATGTAAGAGCATTGCAGTCCCATCTTTTTGAAATTCTGTAACCTTTGGCTTTCATTTCGTCGAGATGTTTATCTCTTCTTGATATATATTTTATTTTTGCTTCAGAGTTTGATGACCATAAACTGTACAGAAGACCTGCAGCAAAAATTAAAAAAATTGCTGAATAACTTAAAAACATTTAAAATTTCCTCCCTTGAAATTATATTATAGTGAAATTCCATTATATTGAAATTTATTTTCTGCTTGAGAACCAGTACACTACAGATTTTTCATCTATTGGATTTCTGTATCTGTGTGGTGTAAATGATTTTATAAATATTGTATCTCCTGTTTTAAGAGCATATTTTTCATTTGCAAGTTCTATTTCAAGCTGTCCTTCAATCACTACTCCCACTTCATCGTATGAGTGTCCCCATGACATATCACTGTACTGTTCTGATTTATGGTCAATGGTTATAACTATTCCGTTTATGCTGTTTTTTCCTGTTATAATATTTTCGACTTTTACCTGTAAATCAGGATATGAAAAAATTTCTTGACGCTCTTCCACTTTTGTAACAGGAGAGTCGCTGATATTTTCGTCCAGAAGTTCCATAAGATTTACATTCAGAGCTTGACATATTTGCTGAAGATTACTTATGGACGGGCTGTTTAAATCTCTTTCTATATTACTCAGAAATCCTACAGAAAGTTTGGTAATATCTGACAGTTCTTTAAGTGTATAATTCATTTTTTTTCTTGATTTTTTAATTCTTTCCCCTAAAGTCAATTTGCTAAACCTCCCTGATGTGATAATCGGTAATATTATACCACAGATTGAAAAATTAGCATACAGTTTGAATTTTATGATTATATATTTTATTCATTTTTTTGAAAAACATGTGTAATATAAAAAATATAAAAAATTTTTAAAATACTGAAAAAAAGCTGAATAATCGCAAAAATTGAGGCTTAAGAAACAAAAATTTTTATAAAAATCAACATTAAAATTTCAAAATACTGAAAAAATATTTGCAATTATTTTTATACCGTGATATACTCAAAAATGTCTTTAAAAAAAGTCTAACATTCGTAAAAAGTACATTACATATAAATTAAGTGTAATTAAAAAATGTTTATATATAGTTAACAAAAAATAAGGAGTGTTTATCTAATGGAAATTGTAAAAGGTGTAGTGTTATTATTAATTGTATTGGCAGGATTTTCTTTGTTCAGTTTGAAAGCCCCTAAAGGTATGAAAGCAATGGGTGCTCTTGCAGGAGCAGCAACAGCCAGCTTTCTTGTGGAAGCTTTCCAATATTATGTTGGAGGAGATTTATTAGGTGTAGGATTTTTAAAAGATGTTGGAGCAGCAGCAGGGTCTATGGGAGGAGTTGCAGCAGCAGCTTTAGTGCCTATCGCTTTGGGAGTTAATCCTACTTATGCAATACTTGTAGGTGTGTCAGTTGCAGGATATGGAATTCTTCCCGGATTTTTAGCAGGATATATTCTTGCTTTTATAGTTCCTCAAATTGAAAAGAGAGTGCCTCAAGGTCTTGACCTTATAGTAACAATATGTTTTGCAGCACCTCTTGCAAGAGCAATAGCAATGTATTCATCACCAATAGTTAATTCAACTCTTTTAAATATAGGTGGAATTCTTGAGTCAGCTTCTCATGCGAGTCCGATTCTTATGGGAATTATCCTTGGAGGAATTATAACAGTTGTGGCAACAGCTCCTCTTTCTTCAATGGCTCTTACAGCAATGCTTGGACTTACAGGAACTCCAATGGCAATAGGAGCTTTATCAGTAATGGGTTCTTCATTTATGAACGGAGTATTTTTCCACAGAATGGGATTTGGAGATAAGAAAACAACTATCGCAGTTGCAATCGAACCTTTAACACAGGCTGACATAATTTCTGCAAATCCGGTGCCTGTATATGTTACAAACTTTATCGGAGGAGCACTGGCAGGAGTAATAGTTGCTCTTTACGGACTTGTAAATCAGGCAACAGGAACAGCAACTCCGATTGCGGGACTTATGGTAATGTATGGATTTAATCATCCAATGGTAGTTACAAAAGTTGCTCTTATGTGTGCGGCAGCAGGAATATTTGCAGGTTGGTTAGGTTCAATAATCTTTAAAAATTATAAAATTAAAACAATTTATGATATCAGAGGATAATGTATAATAATAAAATTCTCTCGAAAAAAATATCAGCTATTTATATTGCTCATTTTACTAAAAATGATAAACTCGGGCTTCGCCCTCAAACGTATCATTTTTCAGCGTTCAATTCGCTGCATAAATTACGCAGATATTTTTAATATTGAGAATTTTATTATTAAAAAAGATAAAGAAAGAGAGGAAATATGGACAGCTTAAAAGAACTGTTTAAAATAGGGTGCGGACCTTCAAGTTCTCACACAATGGGACCTGAAAGAGCTGCAAAAAAATTCGGAAAAGAAAATGAAAATGCTGAAAGTTTCAGAGTAGAGCTGTACGGAAGTCTGGCTGCAACAGGAAAAGGACATCTTACAGACTGGATAATAGAAGAAACATTAAAACCAAGAAAAACAGAGATAGTTTGGATGCCTGAATTTGTTCATCCATATCATACAAATGGAATGAAATTTATTGCTCTTGATAAAGATGGAAATACAATAAATGAATGGCTTGTATTTTCAGTTGGCGGAGGAACAATAAAAGACCTTTCAGATACAGGAAGCAAAACAGAAGAGGTTTATAAGCTTAACAAACTTAATGATATAATAAAATGGTGTAAAGAAAACAATAAAGAACTTTGGCAGTATGTGGAAGAGTGTGAAGGAAAAGAAATATGGGCACACTTAAAAGATATTCTTGATACAATGCACAATGCAGTATCGGCGGGAATAACAAAAGACGGTATTCTTCCGGGAAAACTTAGACTTCAAAGAAGAGCCAAAGCTTTCTATGATAAAATTGCAGGACAACATAATTATCATGCAATAACTAAAAAAATATTTGCTTATGCTCTGGCAGTTGCTGAGGAAAACAGCAGTGCAGGTACAATAGTAACAGCACCTACATGCGGAGCAGCGGGAGTAATTCCGGGACTTTTAAGAGCCATGAGAGAAGAGCATAATTTAAGTGAGGAAACTTGCCTGAGAGCTCTTGCTGTGGGAGGACTTATCGGAAATCTTATTAAACAGAATGCGACAATATCAGGTGCGGAAGCAGGTTGTCAGGCAGAAATAGGAGCAGCTTGTTCAATGGCTTCAGCTATGGCGACATATATTTTGGGCGGAACACTTGAGCAGATAGAGTATGCAGCAGAAATGGGAATGGAACATCATCTTGGAATGACTTGCGACCCTGTTGGAGGATATGTACAGATACCATGTATTGAAAGAAATGCAATAGTTGCAGTAAGATCTTTGAATACAGCAGATTATGCACTGTCAACTGACGGACTGCATACAATAAGTTTTGATCAGGTTGTTGTTACAATGAAGGAAACAGGAAAAGATATGTGTCCTTCATATAAGGAAACATCAATCGGAGGACTTGCAAAATATTACGAACAATTTCTTAAAGATTAACAAAAGTTAATCCATAAACAAATCACCCAACCCATAAAAATATAATCAAGGAAAACAGTCCTCGGCAGAGAAATCTGCTTGGGGCTGTTTTTCTTTTTGTTTTCCTTCCTTATTATATATGAAAAAATACAGAATATAATGGATGTAGATATTTTTTTGAATATAGCTTATAATAAAAGTAATTAAATTGTATTTTTCAGGAGGAAAAATGAATTATTTGGGGGAAAGTTTTGCTTTCATAACAGCAGTTGGATGGGCTGTAAGTTCTATAATATTTGAGCTTGCGGCAAAAAGAAGCGATAGTTTGAGTGTAAATGTAATAAGGCTTGTAATAGGTATATGTTTTTTGGGAATAATAACTCTGTTTACCAAAGGGATGTTTCTTCCTTTTGATTCGGATATACATAATTGGACTTTTTTGGGAATATCGGGAGCAATCGGACTTTTTCTCGGAGATTTGTTTTTATATGAAGCTTATGCTTTGATAGGAGCGAGAATATGTATGCTTTTTATGACAATGACTCCTCTTATTGTTGGAAGTTTCGGATTTATTTTTTTGGGAGAAAAAATGACAGCTCTTCAAGTGGCAGCTATGTTTATTACTTGTTCAGGGATTTTAATGGTGGTATTAAAACCAAAAAATAAAAACAGTAAAGAAAATGCCTGTCTTTCTCCGAGAGGGATAACATGTATTGTTCTTGCAGTAACTTTTGAAGCTATGGGAAATATTTTTACAAAAATAGGTTCAGCCGGGTACGATTCGAGTTCTTCCACACAGATAAGAATGATATGTGCTTTTTTAGTTTTTATAATATATGTAACTTTTAAAAGAAAATGGAAACATATTTTGAGAGGCTGTTTCGACAAAAAACTTATGTTGTATATAGCAGGAGGAACAATAAGTGCCACAGTGGGAATAACTTTTCTTGTGTCAGCTTTCAATTTAATAAATACAGGTGTAGCTTCTACAATTTCTTCAATAAGTCCTGTTCTTGTAATTCCGATTTCAATAGCTGTATTTAAAGAAAAAGTACAGCTGAAAGAAATAGCGGGAGCTTTTATATCAGTTGCGGGAATAGCTTTGTTTTTCTTATAAAATAATCAAGGGAAAGTTGTGTTTCTTTCCCTTATTTTATTTCAAAAAATTCCAATAACTTTATAAAATCATCTTGTGCAGACAAACAGGTATCAAGAAGTCAGTCTTTCTCATTTTCATATTCTTTAAGTCCTCTGTAATAAAATAATTTATATTTTTTTCTATTATAAGAGGAACAATATTATGTCTTAGACATTCTTTAAACATTATCAGCCGTCCTACTCTGCCGTTTTCGCTTTTATACATTGAACCATTCTTTCAGACTGTCAGATATGCAGATTTATTAAAAAATTTGAAAAAATATTTTTTGTTAAATCACATTTAAAAAATATAACTTCTTGTTTTGTGATTGTTAAACTATTAATGACATATCATCGAATTTATGATAAAATATATATTATAATATTATAAGTCTGAACAGAAATAGGAGATATTGAAATGGAAAAATTTAAAATAGAAACAGACTACATAAAGCTTGATCAGTTTTTAAAATGGATAGGTCTTGCAGAGAGCGGAGTAATGGCAAAAGAGCTTATCCTTGCAGAGAGAGTTATGGTAAACGGAGAAGTTGAAACAAGAAGAGGAAGAAAACTTCACAGCGGAGATGTTGTAAAAGTAGCAGGGCAGGAATACGGAGTAGAATAATTTTTTGAGGTGGGAATTTGAAAATCTTAGAGATAAATTATATAAATTTCAGAAATCTTGCAGACAGAAATATAAAATTTTCTCCTAAGATAAATCTGTTCCTCGGAAAAAACGGGCAGGGAAAAACCAGCATAATAGAAGCTGTCTATTTCGGTGCTACGGGAAAAAGTTTTCGTACTTCTAAAAATGCAGATATGATTAAATACGGCAAAATAAAAACAGGGTGTTTTTTAGAGTATGAGGACAAGATAAGCGACAAAAATATATCAGTAAAAATTGACAGCAGCAAAAAAGAATACAGGCTTAATAAAAAGAGAGTTCCTTACGATGAATATTACGGGCAGGTGAATGTGGTATCATTTATTCCTGAAGACATTGAACTTATAGTAGGAGCTCCCGGAGTAAGAAGAAAGTTTTTTGACAGCGAGATAGCACAGAGTAGCCATGAATATTTTCAAAATCTTAAACAGTATACCAAGCTTCTGAAAATCAGAAACAAATATTTGAAAAACAGAGAGCATAAAGACCCTATGTTTTCTATTTATGAAGATGAATTTGTAAAATATGGGGCAAAGGTTATTAAAAAAAGAGTGGAGTATGTAAAAAACATTTCTATTATACTCAATCTTAATTACAGAAAACTTTTTGACAGCAGAAAAGAGCTTAATCTTGTATACGAATCTTCTCTGGGAGATTTGAAAAAATGCAGCTGCGAAGAGATTGAACAGAAAATAAGAGAAGAGATAAAAAAAGAATTTGAAAAAGAGATAAGATACGGCTACTCTATGACTGGGCCTCAAAAAGATGACTTTCTTTTTCTTTTGGATAAAAGAGAGGCAAAATCTTTTTCCTCACAGGGTGAAAAGAAATCAATAATTTTTTCCCTGAAACTTTCTGAAATAGATATGGTACTGAAAGAGAAAAGAGAAAATCCTGTGTTTTTAATAGATGATGTTTCATCATATTTTGATTCTGTGAGAAAAGAGAGTATAATAAATTATCTTAACAAAAGAGATATACAGGTAATCATTACTTCAACGGATACTTTGGGAATAGAGTCAAAAAACTTCTTTGTGGAAAAAGGAGAGGTGTATGAGCGGGATAGTTAGTTTAAAATCTATGATAGAAAACGCTGTTGCCAAAAGTTCCCTTCTCAGAATATCTCTTGTAAAAGGAGCTTGGGAGAGCATAACGGAAGAACTTGCTCCCAAATCAGAACCTTTGGGAATAAAAAATGAAATACTGTATACAGCAGTGGAAAATTCTGTTTATCTTCATGCTATGGAGATGAAAAAAAGAATTTATCTGGAAAGGATAAAAAGACTTCTTAGAGGGGAATATATCAAAGATATAAAATACAGAGTGAGAAAAATAGATCTTCATGCAAAAATAGAAAGAGGAGATAATATTATAGAGATAGATAAAACTTCCAAAAAACAATTTGAAGATTTCAAAACAAAAAATATGTCAGTGGAAGAGAGTATAAAATATCTTTCTGTTCTTGCAAAAAAGAGAGAGGAATATCTTTTAAAAAATACGGAATATAAACGGTGCAGACGGTGCGGGAGAATGTTTCTCGGCACAGAAGATGTCTGTCCTCAGTGCAGAGGGGAAAACAGAACTGCAATTAACAAATATTAATAAAGAATATTTTGGAGGGTAGTAAATAATGAGTAATTATCAAGCAGAGAACATTACGGTTCTTGAAGGATTGGAAGCAGTCAGAAAAAGACCGGGAATGTATATCGGAACAACATCAGAGAGAGGGCTTCACCACTTGGTGTGGGAAATAGTGGACAACTCTATTGACGAGGCACTTGCCGGGTATTGCGACAAAATAATTGTTAACGTCCTTCCTGATAATATTATCGAAGTAATAGATAATGGTAGGGGAATTCCTACTGGAATACACCCAAAATACGGAAAATCAGCTCTTGAAATAGTTCTTACAGTGCTTCATGCAGGGGGAAAATTTGAAAATGATAACTACAAAGTGTCAGGAGGACTTCACGGTGTAGGTGTATCAGTAGTTAATGCCCTTTCAGAATGGCTTGAAGTTGAAGTAAACAGAGACGGAAAAATCTGGTATCAGAAATATAACAGAGGAGTTCCTGAAGCTCCTGTAAAAACAATAGGTGATACAACAGTTACAGGAACAAAAGTAAGATTTAAAGCTGACTATGAAATTTTTGAAACTTTGGTATACAGCTTTGAAACTCTTGATACAAGATTAAAAGAACTGGCTTATTTAAACAAAGGGCTTAGAATAATTTTAACAGATAAGAGAAAAGATCCGAATGTAGTTGCCGACCTTAAATTTGAGGGAGGAATAATTGATTACATAAAAGATGTGGAAAAAGATAATACCGCTCTTATAAAAGAACCTATATATATGTCTGGAGAAGCTGACGGAATAGTGGTGGAAGCGGTTATGCTTTATAATACAAATCAGAGAGAAAGCGTTTATTCTTTTGTAAATAATATCCATACTCATGAAGGAGGAACTCATGTAAGCGGATTCAGAACTGCGCTTACAAGAGTGATAAACGATGTGGGTAAGGCACAGGGATTTATAAAAGACAGAGACGGAAAACTTCAAGGGTCTGATATAAGAGAGGGACTTTCAGCAATAATCTCTATAAAAATAGCTCAGCCTCAGTTTGAAGGGCAGACAAAAACAAAATTGGGAAACTCTGAAGTAACAGGAATTGTATCAAATATAGTAGGAACACAACTGAAAATGTTCCTTGAAGATACTCCGGGGGACACAAAAATAATTATAGATAAAGTATTAAATTCAAAAAGAGCCAGAGAGGCTGCACAGAAAGCCAGAGAGCTTGTGCTTAGAAAATCAGCTCTTGAAGTAGGTTCTCTTCCGGGAAAACTTGCAGACTGTTCATCAAAAAATCCTGATGAATGTGAAATTTATATAGTTGAGGGAGATTCAGCGGGAGGTTCTGCAAAACAGGGAAGAGACAGAAGGTTTCAGGCAATTCTGCCTCTTAGAGGAAAAATACTTAATGTTGAAAAAGCTGGTCTTCACAAGGCTCTTGAAAATGCGGAAATCAGAGCTATGATAACAGCTTTTGGTGCAGGAATGGGAGAAAATTTTGATATATCAAAACTGAGATATGGAAAAATAATTCTGATGACAGACGCCGATGTTGACGGAGCACACATCAGAACACTTCTTCTGACATTCTTCTACAGATATATGGTAGAGCTTCTTCACAACGGAAATGTGTATATTGCACAGCCGCCTTTATATAAAGTAACAACAGGTAAAACAATTCAATATGCTTATGATGACAAGCAGCTGAAATTCATTGTTGATAATCTTGAGGGAGAAAATAAAAAATATTCTCTTCAAAGATATAAAGGTTTGGGAGAGATGAATCCTGAACAGCTTTGGGAAACAACAATGGATCCTGATACAAGAACTTTCTATCAGGTAAAAGTTGACGATGCAAGGGAAGCCGATATGATTTTTGATAAACTTATGGGAGATAAAGTAGAGCCAAGAAGACAGTTTATTGAAGACGGGGCACAATTTGTTAAAAACTTGGATATATAGTTTATAAAAGCTGTATATTATAGGGAGGAAATTAAAGAATGTCTAACATAATTAACAGATATATAGAAGATGAAATGAAGGAGTCATATCTTGACTACTCCATGAGTGTTATTGTAAGTCGTGCTCTTCCGGATGTAAGGGACGGACTTAAACCTGTACACAGAAGAATACTTTTTGCTATGAATGAAATGGGGATGACTCACGACAAAGCATATAAAAAATCTGCCAGAATTGTCGGGGAAGTTCTAGGTAAATATCACCCACATGGAGATTCGGCAGTTTACAACACAATGGTAAGAATGGCTCAGGATTTCAACTACAGATACGAACTTGTTGACGGGCATGGGAACTTTGGATCTATCGACGGAGATTCGGCTGCGGCAATGAGATATACAGAAGCCAGAATGAAAAAAATTACAGGAGAGCTTCTGGAAGATATAGATAAAGATACAATAGATTTCAGAAAGAACTTTGATGACTCACTTGATGAGCCTGTGGTTCTTCCGGCAAAACTTCCAAACCTGCTTCTTAACGGGTCAACAGGAATAGCAGTAGGAATGGCAACGAATATTCCGCCTCATAATCTTGGGGAGCTTGTGGACGGAACACTTGCTTTGATAGATAACAGAGATATTACAGCAGATGAGCTTATGGAATATATTCCCGGACCTGATTTTCCGACAGGAGGAATTATTGACGGAAGAAAAGGGATAAGAGAAGCTTATGCCACAGGAAGAGGAAGAATAAGAGTAAGAGGGAGAATAGAGGTAGAGGAATCTAAGAGCGGAAGAGTTTCTCTTATAGTAAAAGAAATACCTTATCAGTTGAATAAAGCTGCTCTTATTGAAAGAATAGCAGCTCTTGTAAGAGAAAAAAGACTTACAGGAATTTCTGATTTGAGAGACGAATCAGACAGAGAGGGAATAAGAATTGTTATAGAACTGAAAAGAGGAGAAGAACCTGAGCTGGTTCTTAACAAATTATACAAATACACAGATTTACAAAGCACATTTGGTATAATAATGCTTGCTCTTGTAAATAATGTACCAAAAATCCTTAATCTGAAACAGATTTTGGAAGAGTATATGAAACATAGATTTGAAGTTATCACAAGAAGAACAAGATATGATTTGGATAAAGCAGAAAAGAGAGATCATATTTTGCAAGGTTTCAGAATTGCTCTTGAAAATATAGATAGAATAATTGAGCTTATCAGAGCTTCAAAAGACGGAAATGAAGCCAAAGATGCTTTGATTGAAAAATATGCTTTTTCTGAAATTCAGGCAAAAGCTATTATGGATATGAAACTTCAAAGACTTACAGGTCTTGAAAGAGAAAAAATTGAGCAGGAGTTTCAAGAATTAGAAATAAAAATAAGAGAGCTGAAAGAAATTCTTGCAGATGAAAATAAAATTTACGGAATAATGAAAGATGAACTTACAGAACTGAAAGAAAAATACAATGATTCAAGAAGAACAAGTATTGAAAACGAAAGACTTGATATAGATATGGAAGATCTTATCAAAGATGAAAAGGTACTTATCACTATAACAAATAAAGGGTATGTAAAAAGAATAGAACTTGACAAATACAAATCTCAGAAGAGAGGAGGAAAGGGAGTATCAACACAGCATACAGTGGAAGACGATTTTGTACAGGACATGGAAGTTATGTCAACACTTGACAGTATGATGATATTCACAAATAAAGGAAGAGTATTTAATCTGAAAGCATATCAAATTCCTGAAAGTTCAAAACAGGCAAGAGGAAAGTTGATTGAAAATATAATCAAGCTTCAGGAAAATGAAAAAGTGAGATTTACAATTAAGATAAGAGAGTTCACGAAAGATAAAGAGATTATTTTCCTTACTCAAGACGGAACTATTAAGAAAACAAATCTTATGGAATTCCAAAATATAAACAGTGCAGGGATAAAAGCTATTAAACTTAGAGAGGACGACGACCTGATTTTTGTTGGAGTTGTTACTTCTGACAATGACCAGCTGTTTATTGCAACAAAAAAAGGATATTCTATAAGAATAAGAACAAGTGAAGCAAGAAGTATGCTGAGAAATACAACAGGAGTAAAGGGTATCACTTTGAGAGAAGGGGACAGCGTTGTATCAGGGCTTCTTATTAAAAATGATGAAGAAACAATTCTTACTGTTACAGAAAACGGATTTGGTAAAAGAACAAGAGTAAATGAATATCCTCTGCAGGGAAGAGGCGGAAAAGGAGTAATAAATCTTAAATGCAATGATAAAACAGGAGATATAGTAGAAGTAAAACCTGTGAGAGAAGATGAAGAACTTATGGTAATTACATCTTCAGGTGTTGTGATAAGAACTCCGGTTGACTCTGTTTCAGTTTATCAGAGAGCTGCTCAGGGAGTAAAAGTTATGAGAATTTCTGACGGCGAAAAAGTTGTGGCAATAGCAAAAGTAAAAAGTGAAAAAGATGAAGAAAAAATCTTAGAAGACAAAACAGATGAAGAGATATCAGAAAATATAAATTTACAGGAAACAATCTCTGAAAAAGAAGAGTTTGAAAATAAATTTTTAAGCACTTTCGAAGATGAAGACGAAGAGATGCAGTTTGAAAGTGAACAAGGATTAGAAGACTCAGAGGAAAACTAAAAAGGAAGTGGTATCTATGGAAAGAAATGTACTTTTAGTGTTGGGAAATGGTTACAACAGAGAAAATCTTATTGACAGTGCTGTATATCTGAGAGATAATTTTGGATTTTCAATCAGACCTCTTCATGTAAGAGATGTGAGAAAAAAAGAATTTCTTCCAAATGCAGTGGACGGAATTATGCTTGAGCCGATGATTGCAGGAATAAACGAAGAGTGGAATCGTTACGAAGAGCATGAAATTGCCAACATAAAAAAACAGCTTGAAGAAAAAGGTGTTCACGACGAGCTTGAAGTAAAATTCGGTATAACTCCTGAAATAGTAATAGAAGAACTTAAAAAATCAGATATTCTTCTTATTGAAAAAGAGGATAAGTTTTCAGAAGATTTAATTGTTATATTAAAAAGATTTTTTAAACCGATATTTGTTGTAAGAGATAAGGTTATCAAATTTGATAAAATTGCAATTTCAAACGATGACGGAACGAAAGTAAATAAAAGTTTCCAAAGATTTATCAATATATTTACAGATGTAAAAGAGATTACATCATTAGAACTGAGAGATCCTCAAAAACATGGAGATATTGATGAGGAAGAGGAAGGACATGAAAACTATCTGAATGTTTTTATGAGAGGAAAAGGAATAAAGGTTACTTCAAAGAAATTTGAAAAAGGTGAATCCCAAGAGTTTTTGGATATCTGTAAAGAGGAAGACATACTTATTATGGGTAACTTGAGCAACTCTTATATGTTTGAAAAGATAACTAAAAAATTGGGAGTAAAAATAATGGAAGATGTAGAAACTACATTGTTCATTGCTTAATAAAAAAATATGGGATAGGTAAAATATGAAGGTACTTGCAGTATCAGACACTCACGGGTGTTTTGAGAGATTTTATAAAGCGTGTAAATGGGAACAGCCCGATGCAGTTTTGTTTTCGGGAGACTGTTCAAGTGATGCTCTGGATATGGAGCACATATTTCCGGAGATAAAATTTTTTATAGTCAGAGGAAACTGCGACTATGACGATTACAAAACAAAAGATGAAATGACTGTGGAGCTTGAGGGAGTGAAAATCTTCCTCACTCATGGTCATCTTTATGGTGTAAAAAGGGACTATTCATATATTGAGGAAAAAGGATATGAAGAGGGAGCAGATATTGTTGTTTTTGGTCATACCCACAGTCCATATTGTTCAGAGAATAAAAAAGTAACTTTATTCAATCCCGGAGCAGTTTTAAATAACAGTTACGGAGTAATAGAAATAGAAAAAGGCAGAAAAATTAAATTTACACATAAAAATTTGGATTAATCTTAGGTGGGAGGAAAAATGAAAGATAAATTATCTTTATTGAAAAATGAAGCAAGACAAGAAATTCTGAACTCTTCAACACTTCAGGAAGTGGAAGATTTAAGAGTTAAATATCTTGGAAAAAAAGGTCAGCTGACTGAAATTTCCAAAGGTATGAAAAATCTGTCTGCTGAAGAAAGACCTGTTATCGGGCAGCTTCTTAATGAAGTAAGAAATGAGATAACAGATATTCTTGAAGGAAAGAAAATAGAAATCACAAAAGCACTGAAAGCAAAACAGCTTGAGGAAGAGGTAATAGATATTACCCTTGCAGGAAAGAAAACAAGTCAGGGAAGCATACACCCAATTTCAGAAACAACAGATCTTTTAAAAAAAATATTTATGGATATGGGATTTGATGTGGCAGACGGACCTGAAGTTGAATATGTAAAATATAATTTTGATATGTTAAATATTCCTGAATCACATCCGTCAAGAGATATAACAGATACTTTCTATATCTCTGATGATGTTGTACTTAGAACTCAGACATCACCTGTTCAGGTAAGATATATGTTGGAACATAAACCTCCGTTCAGAATGGTTTGTCCGGGTAAAGTTTACAGACCTGACTATGATGTATCTCATACACCAATGTTTCATCAAATGGAAGGACTTATGATAGGAGAAAATGTATCTTTTGCTAATCTTAAAGCAATTCTTACAGAACTTGTATCAAAAGTATTTGGAGATGGAACAAGAGTAAGATTCAGACCTCACTTCTTCCCGTTCACAGAGCCGAGTGCGGAAATGGATGTGGAATGTGTTATCTGTAAAGGAAAAGGATGCAGAGTATGTAAAGGAAGCGGATGGCTTGAAATCATGGGATGCGGAATGGTAGACCCTGCCGTACTTGAAGCTGTGGGATACAAATCTGATGAAGTATCAGGATTTGCTTTTGGAGTAGGTATAGAAAGAATTACTATGCTTAGACACGGAATAGATGATTTAAGAGCATTCTTTGAAAATGATATGAGATTTTTAAAACAATTTAAGTAGGAGAGTGGAGAGATAATGTTAATTTCATTAGAATGGCTTAAGGAATATGTAGATATAAAAGAAGATGTAAAAGAGTTGGAAAATGCTCTTACTATGATAGGGCAGGAAGTTGAAGCAATAGAAGAACAAGGGAAACACCTTGATAATGTTGTAATAGGAAAAATTGTTGAGTATGGAAAACATCCTAACTCTGACAGACTTACTCTTACAAAAGTAGATATTGGAGAGGGAGAACCTCTTCAGATAGTGTGCGGAGCACCAAACCACAAACTTGGAGATAAAGTTGTTGTTGCAAAAATAGGGGCAGTTCTTCCTGGAGATTTCAAAATAGCAAAAAGTAAAATCAGAGATGTTGAATCATTCGGTATGCTTTGCTCTGAAACAGAGCTTGGAACAGGAAGCAACTCTTCAGGAATAATAATTCTTCCTGAAGATGCACCAATCGGAGAGGAATACAGAAAATATGCAGGGCTTAATGATGTGGTATTTGAACTTGAAATCACACCTAACAGACCTGACTGTCTTTCTCACATAGGTATTGCAAGAGAAATAGCTGCTTACTACGGAAGAAAAGTAAAATATCCTTCTTACGATTTGTTTGAAACTCTTGAAGATGCAACAAACAATGTAAAAATAGAGATTGAAGATAAAGAGAGATGCAAAAGATTTGCAGGAAGAGTTATGAAAAACATAACTGTAAAAGAATCTCCTGAATGGCTGAAAAAAAGAATAAAAGCAATGGGATTAAACCCAATCAACAATATAGTTGACGCAACAAATTTTGTAATGTTTGAATATAATCAGCCTATTCATACATATGATTTGAGCAAAATAGAAGATAAAACAATAATAGTAAGAGCTGCCAAAAAAGGTGAAAAACTTGTTACTCTTATGGGAGATGAGTTGGAGCTTGACGGAGAATTGGTAATTGCCGATTCTGTAAAACCTATGTCTGTAGCAGGTATTATGGGAGGACTTGACAGCGGAATTACAAACGAAACAAAAGATATATTTATTGAAGTAGCATATTTTACACCTGAAAATATAAGAAGAACAGGAAAGAAATTAGGAATAACAAGTGAATCAGGATACAGAAACGAAAGAGGTACAGATATTGAAAATGTTCCTGAAGTTCTTGACAGAGTATCAAGTCTTATTTACGAAATCGCAGAGGGAAATATAGTAGGAAAAGCTAAAGATGTATATGTTTCTAAATATCAAAAAATAGAAATTCCTTTGGATATTAAAAAATTCAGAAAATTTGCCGGAAAAGATATAGAATCTCAAGAAGTAGCAAGAATACTTACTAATCTTGGACTTGAAGTAAAATCTTTGGGACAGGAAACAGCAGTTGTTATCCCTCCAAGCTACAGACAAGATTTGACAAGAAGTGCTGATCTTTATGAAGAGATAATAAGAATGTATGGTTTTGAAAATATTGAAAACAAAATGCCTGTGGAAAGTATAAGAGCGGGAGTAAAAGCAGAGCCTATCAGAATGATGGATGAAGCAAGACACATTCTTGCCAAAATAGGATTACAGGAAGTTATAAATTACAGCTTTATTGATAAATCTGTAAAAGAATTCATAAAAATGGACGATGAAGTTATAATGATAAAAAATCCTATTGCAGAAACAATGGGAATGATGCGTCCGACACTTTTATGGAGTATTCTTAACAATATAAAAGAAAATCTTAACAGAAATCAAGATTCAATAAAAATATTTGAAGTTTCAAAAGTATTTAAGAAAGCTGAAGAGCTTGCACAGGAAGATATGCATATTGCAATCGGTATTTGTGGAAGAGACCGTAAATCACTTTGGGATGCCAAACCCGAAGCCTATGATTTCTATATGTTAAAAGGTTATGTTGAAGAGTTTATGGAACTTACAGGTGTTAAAAAATATAAACTTGAAAGAACAGCAAACTCTAATTTCCATCCAGGAAGAGCAGCTGATATCAAAATAGGAAAACTTATTGTGGGAACATTTGGAGAAGTTCATCCTGATATAGCAGAAAAAATGGATATTACAAAAGAAAGAGCTTATGTTGCTGAAATTAACCTGACTCTTTTAAAACAATACATCAGCAAAAAATTTAAATATGAAAGAATTGTAAAATATCCTGAAGTAACAAGAGATTTGGCAATCGTACTTAATGATAGCGTACTTGTAGGAGATATGATAGATGCGATTAAGAAAACATCAGATTTCATAGAAACAGTAGAACTTTTTGATATCTACAAAGGTGAGCATATAGAAGCAGGTAAAAAATCTGTTGCAATAAGTCTTACTCTTAGAAATAAAGTAGGAACTTTAAAAGAAGAGGACATCATAAAAGTAATTGATAAAGTGCTTAATTTAGTAAGAACAAAATACATGGGAGAAATCAGACAGTAGTCTGATTTTTTCCGATGAAAATAATATAATAATGTACAGATAAGTTTAAGGAGGAGAAATGGATTCTTTAAAAGAGTTGTTTAAAATTGGTAACGGACCTTCAAGTTCTCACACAATGGGACCTGAAAGAGCAGCAAGAAGATTTAAGGGAGAAACTCCGAACGCAGCATCTTACAAAGTAGAACTATATGGTTCTCTTGCACTTACTGGAAAGGGACACCTGACAGACTGGATAATAGAAAAAACTCTTGAGCCTGTAAAAACAGAAATAATATGGAAACCTGAGGTAGTTCATCCTTTCCATACAAACGGAATGAAATTTTTTGCTTATAACGAAGCAGGAAATGAAATAAAATCATGGCTTGTATTCTCTGTGGGAGGAGGAACGATAGTTGAAGAGGGGCAAGACAGATATTCAGCTTCAACAGTCTATCCTCTGAAAAAAATGGATGATATTATAACTTGGTGTAAAGATAATAAAAAAGAGTTATGGGAATATGTTATTGCTTATGAAGATGATGATATTGAAGAATTTCTTCTTGGAATTTGGACAGCTATGAAAGAAGCTGTTGAAAGAGGAATAAATAAAGAGGGAGTCCTTCCGGGAAATATAGGTCTGAAAAGAAGAGCTCAAACTTTTTACAGAAGATCTAGATCTGAGGGAAAAGTAAGACAGTTCAGAGGAAAACTTTTTGCATACACACTTGCTGTGTCTGAAGAAAATGCTGCGGGAGGAAGAGTTGTTACAGCTCCGACATGTGGTGCGGCAGGAGTTATTCCGGGAACACTTTATACTCTGAAAGAATCTTTCCATTTAGATGATAAAGAAGTCGTAAAAGCTCTTGCAGTGGCAGGAATTATAGGAAATATAGTTAAAGAAAATGCAAGTATTTCAGGGGCAGAAGCAGGATGTCAGGCAGAAGTCGGAACAGCTTGTGCAATGGCTGCAGGAATGGCAGCATTTATTATGGGAGGAACAATAGAGCAGATAGAGTATGCAGCAGAAATGGCTCTTGAGCATAATCTTGGGCTTACTTGTGACCCTATCGGAGGATATGTTCAAATCCCTTGTATAGAAAGAAATGCTTCAGCTGCGGCAAAAGCTCTTGATACAGCAAACTATGCTCTTTATACAGATGGACAACACAGTGTGTCTTTTGATGAAGTTGTTATCACAATGGGTGAAACAGGAAGAGATATGAAAGAAGAGTACAGAGAAACTTCTCTTGGAGGACTTGCAAAACATTTCTGTGCAAATTGTTAATAAAAAATAAATTATACAAAATAAAATTCTCAGTATTAAAAATAACTGTTGTTATTTTTTCTTAGAGAATTTTATTTTTGTATAATATTTGTATAATAATTGAGAGGTAATAATGAAGTTAATTGTAGGACTTGGAAATCCCGGAAAAGAGTACGAAAATACAAGGCACAATTTGGGATTTATGGTTATAGATGAGCTTTCAAAGGAGCTTAAAATTTATGATTTTAAAGAAAAGTTCAAAGGACTTGTGGGAGAAGGAAATTATAAAGGAGAAAAAATTCTTCTGTTAAAGCCACAGACATATATGAATTTGAGCGGAGATTCAATAATTCAGATTTTGAATTTTTACAAGATTGATTCTGAAACAGAAATGATTGTAATTTATGATGATATGTCGCTTCCTGTTGGAAAATTGAGAATAAGAGAAAAAGGAAGTGCAGGGGGACATAACGGAATAAAATCAATTATATCCCATGTGGGAGAAAAATTTTTGAGAATAAAATTTGGAATCGGAGCGAGCGGAGGAAAGGATAAAACTGTCGGTTTTGTTTTAGGAAGATTTTCAAAAGAAGACGAAAGTGAAGTAAAAGAGGGAATTGAGAACGCTTCAAAAATGGCTCTTGCTCTTATAGAGGGAGAAAAAATAGAAAAAATTATGCAACTTTACAATAAAAAATGATACAAAAATGGTCGCTAAGTGCGAAAAAAATATTGTTAAAAAAAAGTAATTGTGCTAAACTGTACAGTGAGGAAAAGTTTTCTATAAATATATTTTTAAATAAAATATTTTAAGTTTAAGGAAGGAGAGTTTGTATGAATTTTGTTGGATTCAGAGGCGGAGTTCATCCACCTGATAACAAAGCCCAAACAGCCGAAAAGGCAACAGAAAAAATGGCATCACCAAAAATGGTATACATACCATTACAGCAACACATCGGAGCCCCATTAGATCCAATAGTAAAAGTTGGAGATAAAGTTCTAAAGGGACAAAAGATTGCAGATTCTCAGGCATTTATGTCTACTACTATCCACTCACCTGTAAGCGGGACAGTAAAGAGAATTGAACAAAGAGTATTCCCTCTTATGGGAAAAGCGAACACTGTTGTTATTGAAAATGACGGGAATGATGAGTGGTGTGAGCTTGAAAAAATCGAAAACTGGCAGGAAGCTTCAGTTGAAGATTTACTAAAATTAATAAGAGAAAAAGGTATAGTTGGAATAGGAGGAGCAAGCTTCCCTACTCATATCAAACTTAATCCGCCAAAAGATACTAAGATTGATACATTAGTTCTTAACGGAGCAGAGTGTGAGCCTTACCTTAACTCAGACAACAGACTTATGCTTGAAGATCCAATGGCAATAGTTGAAGGAATTAAAATTATCAAAAAAATTCTTGGAATCAATACAGCAGTAATTGGTATTGAAGAAAACAAACCAAAAGCTATTGCAAGTATGAAAAAAGCTTGTGAAGGAACAGGTATTGAAGTAATGCCTCTTCACACAAAATATCCTCAAGGAGGAGAAAAACAACTTATAAAAGCAGTTCTTGACAGAGAAGTTCCTTCAGGAAAACTTCCTGCATCTGTTGGAGTAGTTGTTCAAAACACAGGAACAGCAGCAGCTATTTACAGAGGAGTGGTTCTTGGAGAGCCTCTTATCGAAAAAATAGTTACTGTTTCAGGAAAAGCAATTAAAGAACCTAAAAATATAAAAGTTGTAATAGGAACACCTTTCTCTGAACTTTTAGACTACTGCGGAGTGGACAGAGAAAAAGTAGATAAACTTGTTATGGGTGGACCTATGATGGGTATGGCACAATTTACAGAAGAAGTTCCTGTAATAAAAGGGACTGGAGGACTTTTAGCACTGACTAAAGAGGAAACTAATTACTGTAAACCTCAGGCTTGTATCAGCTGCGGAAAATGTGTTGATGTATGTCCAATGCATTTAGTACCGTTTATGTATGCAAGACTTGCAGTAAAAGAACACTGGGAAGATTTAAAAAAATATAATTTAATGGATTGTATAGAATGCGGTTCATGTGCTTATATCTGCCCGGCAAACAGACCATTAACTGAAGCTATCAAAATAGGAAAAGCTAAGTTAAGAGCTATGAAATAAAATTCTTTAGGAGATAGGAGGAACAAAAGTGTCAAAAGTATATAATATGGGGCCATCACCTCACATAAGAACATCGGAAACAGTTGACAAAGTAATGCTTGATGTTATTATTGCTTTAGTGCCAGCACTTTTAATGGCAGTTTATGTTTTTAAAACAAGAGCATTAATAGTAACAGCTGTTTCAGTAATATTCTGTATGCTTACAGAGTTGGTATTTAATAAAATAAGAAAAACAGAATGCACACTTCATGACGGAAGTGCTATTGTAACAGGACTTCTTTTTGCATTCGTTATCCCTGTAGGAATGGGACTTCAATATGTAGCAATAGGTGCAGTAGTATCTATCGCTCTTGGAAAAATGTTATTCGGAGGACTTGGACAAAATGTGTTTAACCCTGCTTTGGTAGGAAGAGCATTCGTTCAGGCTTCTTGGCCGGTAGCTATTACATCTTTCACTCTTGACGGAATGGCAGGAGCTACAATGCTTGATGCTATGAAGAGAGGAGTACCTGAAATTCTTATTGGAGAAGGAAACCAATATGTTCAGGCTTTAATTGGAAAAATGGGAGGATGTCTTGGAGAAACTTCAGCTGTTGCACTTCTTATAGGAGGAGCTTATCTTATCTATAAAAAACAAATAGATTGGAAAATGCCTCTTATTATAATTGCGACTGTTGCAGTATTTACAGGAATAGCAGGAAGAGATCCTTTAATGCATATACTTTCAGGAGGACTTATGCTTGGGGCTTTCTTTATGGCAACTGATATGGTAACAAGCCCTGTTACTCCAAAAGGAAAACTGATCTATGCATTTGGTGTGGGAGCTTTAATCTCTCTTATCAGATTAAAAGGAGGATATCCTGAAGGAACTGCATTCTCTATATTAATAATGAATGGTGTTACACCACTTATCAACAGATATACAATGCCTAAGAAATTCGGGGAGGTGAAAGCTGATGGAAAGAAATAGATTTGTACATTATGGTTCTGTTCTTTTAGCAATCGCAGCTGTATCTGCCGGACTTCTTGCCGGGGTAAATGCAATGACTAGAGATGTAATTGCAAACAATAAAGTTGCGGCAGCCAATGCTGCAAGAAAAGAAGTTGTGCCTATGGCAGCTTCATTTGATGACTCAAAAGCAGTTGTTTCAGAAGATTTGACATTTGTACCAGGTCTTGATGCAAACGGAAATACTGTGGGATATGTTGTAGTTGTAAGCCAAGGAGGTTATGCAGCCAACATAGACTTCTCTCTTGGAGTGGGACTTGACGGAAAAGTTACAGGATTAAGAGTAATGAACCACCAAGAAACTCCGGGACTGGGAGCAAAAATTTCTGGAATTGAGTGGCAGGATCACTGGATAGGAACAGATAAAGCTTATGAATTTACAAAAGCAGCTGACGCATTTGCAGGAGCTACTGTATCTCCTACAGCTGTCTATACAGGAATTCAAAGAGCTTTAACAGCTTTTGAAAACGGGGTGAGTAAATAATGGCAAAAAGTAAAATTGGTATAGTATTTAACAGTATGATAAAAGAAAACCCTGTTCTTGTTCTTCTGCTTGGACTTTGTCCTACACTTGGAACATCAAGTTCTGCAATAAACGGAATGTCTATGGGACTTGCTACAACAGCGGTTCTTATATTTTCAAATATTTTAATATCTGTATTCAAAAAAGTTATTCCTGATAAAGTAAGAATACCTGCTTTCATCATGATTATAGCTTCTTTGGTTACAATAGTTCAAATGTTAATGGAAGCGTATACTCCTGATATCTATAAAGTATTAGGATTGTACATACCTCTAATCGTTGTAAACTGTATAGTTTTAGGAAGAGCAGAAAGCTTTGCTTCTAAAAATTCAGTATTTGATTCAATGCTTGACGGTATAGGATCAGGACTTGGATTTACCCTTGCTCTTACAATTCTTGGAATTATCAGAGAAATTTTAGGAAACGGAACTGTATTCAATATGGTTATTACTCCTGCTAACTGGCAGCCTGCTTTAATATTTATACTGCCTCCGGGAGGATTCCTGACAATAGCTTGTGTAATTGCATTCCAAAATTACCTAAAACAAAAGAAGGAGGTATAGTTAAGTGGATTTAGCAAAATTATTTAGTATAATTATAACTTCAATCTTTATTCAAAACTATGTTTTCGGTAGAGTTCTTGGAATTTGTCCATACATGGGAGTTTCTAAAAAGGTTGAATCATCTATCGGAATGGGAATGGCAATAATATTCGTTATATCAATAGCTTCTGCTGTTACATGGCTGGTATATCAATATCTGCTTGTTCCGTTTCATCTTGAATATTTACAGACTATAATGTTTATTTTGATAATAGCTTCACTTGTTCAGTTCGTTGAAATGGCAATTCAAAAAATGTCTCCGAATCTGTACAATGCACTTGGAGTTTATCTTCCTCTTATCACAACAAACTGTGTTGTATTGGGAGTTGCAATCTTAAACATTCAAGAAGGATATAACTTTATAGAAACAGTTGTAAACGGTGCATCAGCAGCAATAGGATTTACTTTGGCTCTTATTTTGCTTGCAGGTGTCAGAGAAAGAATAGAATTTTCAGATATTCCAAAACCATTCCAAGGTGTACCGATAGCATTTTTATCAGCAACTTGTCTGGCTTTGGCATTCATGGGATTTGCCGGAATGCAAATATAAATTTTGGAGGTTATTATGGGAAATGAAATATTAATAGCTATGGTTATTCTTGGGGTTACAGGATTAGCTATGGGATTATTCTTAGCCTTTGCCTCTAAAAAATTCGAGGTACAGGTTGATGAAAGAGTATCAGCAATAACAGCATGTCTTCCAGGTGCAAACTGTGGAGGTTGTGGATTTCCGGGATGCGGAGGATATGCAGATGCAGTAGTAAATAAAGGAGCAAAACCTAATATGTGTGCTCCCGGTGGTAAAGCAGTGGCAGATAAAATCTGCGATATTATGGGAATGACTGCTGAAGCTTCAACAGGTCCTAAAATTGTTGCAAGAGTTCTTTGCCAAGGAAAACATGAAAATGCAGCAGAAAAATATAATTTCAGAGGAGACATTAAAACTTGTGCTGCTATGAATTTGTATGCAGCAGGAGAAAAGTCATGTTCATATGCTTGTCTTGGAAAGGGAGACTGCGTAAAAGTATGTCCTGTAGGTGCAATTTCTATTGTTGACGGAATTGCTCACATTGACGAAGACAAATGTGTATCTTGCGGAGCTTGTTCAAAAGCTTGTCCTAAACTTGTAATTGCAATGCTTCCTCAGCCACAGAAAGTAAATGTACTTTGTTCTTCTAAAGACAAAGGTGCAGATGCAAGAAAGAACTGTAAAACAGCTTGTATCGGTTGCGGAATGTGTGCTAAGGCTTGTCCTGTAGGTGCGATTACAGTTGAAAACAATCTTGCTAAGATTGATCCTGAAAAATGTATTCAATGCGGATTATGTGCGACTAAGTGTCCTACAAAAGCTATCAACAGCCTTGTAGTTCCTAAAAAAGCAGTAATCGTTGAGGAAAAATGTGTGGGATGTACAATATGTGCTAAGAACTGTCCTGTATCAGCTATTGAAGGAGCAATAAAAGAAAAGCATAAAGTAGACCCTGCTAAATGTGTAGGCTGCGGAATTTGTGCTTCTAAATGTCCTAAGAAAGCAATAGAAATGGAAGAAGTAAAATAAATATATTTTTAAACTCCGGTGTACAGCCGGAGTTTTTTCTAAATTTATAAATCGTTGAAGAAAAAAATGTGAAATTATACTGAAATTTAAAAAAAT
>UQXM01000011.1 GCA_900545035.1 uncultured Fusobacterium sp.
TAAATCGATTTTATGAGCGTTATGAAATCCCGTTATTTATTGTTGAAAATGGCCTCGGATATGATGACCAGGTGGATGAGAATGGCTATGTTGAAGATGATTATCGGATTACTTATTTAAAAGAACATATTAAAGAAATGAAAAAAGCCATGGAATTTGACGGCGTGGAAGTTATGGGTTATACTCCATGGGGCTGCATTGATGTTGTTTCGTTCACTACAGGAGAACTTAGAAAGCGTTACGGATTTATTTATGTAGATAAAAATGATGACGGAACAGGAACAGGGAAAAGATACAAAAAGAAATCTTTTGAATGGTATAAAAATGTTATAAGAACAAACGGAGAAGAATTATAATATCAAAAATTGTTATATATAAATGCTGAAAAGATTATTTTCTTTTTGGCATTTTTATTTTTTAATGGCTCAGATGTAAAAACTGCACTAAACTTTTAAAGATCAAAAAGCTTAGTGCAGTGAAAAATTTATAATTATAAAAAATTAAAATATCAGTTCATTAAGAGGAAGTTTCGGCACATACTGGTGTCTTTTTTCTTCATCTCTGTAATATTTTGTATCTCCGTTTACAGCATCAACAACTGTTGCAATTTCATCAGGTTCTCCCAATCCGATAAGAATTTCACAGTCATAATTTTGAGGAATGTTTAAAATATTGTGGACGGAAATTTTATCAAAGCTTCCAAGAATACAACCGCCGAATCCCATTTCTACAGCTGTAAGCAGAATGCTCTGGCTTGCCACTCCCATATCAAAATAAAGAAGTGATTTGTTTACAGGGACATCGTTTGGAATACATAAAATTATATATGCAGCAGGAGCTTCTTCTTTCGAGGGATTCCAAGGGATACTTCCTGCCCATTTTGTAAGAGGGAATATTTTATCACATAAATCTTTTGAATCAACAAGAGCAAATCTTACAGATTGGCTGTTACGGGCACTGGCAGATACTCTGGCATTTTCAATCATTTTTAAAAGGTCGTTCTTTGTCAGTTTTTTGTCAGTGAATGTTCTGTAAGATCTGTTTTTCAAAAAAATATTTTTTTCCATTTAAATAAAACCTCCTGATAAAATTTTTTCAAAATTTGTACCTTATAAAAATTTTACCATTTTTACCGAAAAAAAGTAAGGAAATAATTTTGTAGTTTTTTGAAAAATAGATTATACTCTATGTAAGAACAGAGTTAAAATTACAGGAGAAAAAATTTGAAATGGATAAAAAATCATTTTTAAAATTATTTAAAGATAATAACGAGTATATGATAAGCAGTTTGTGGGAAGATATGGAACTGGTATTGGATATAGAAGTTCCTGTATTTACAAAAGAATTTTATCCTCCTGCTGTATGGAGCAGTCTTGAAAATATAAATATAAACGGATTGAAATTTATCTGCAAAGGGCTTAATGATGAGGCGGAAAAAAGGATAATAATGATATCTCCAAAAGATTATGATACAGAATATATGGAATTTCCTCTTGTATATTTTAAAATTGACGGAGAAAACAGATTTCGAGAACTTCAGCACAAAGATTTTTTGGGGACAATAATGAGTCTGGGAATAAAAAGGGAAGTTATGGGAGATTTGATTGTAAAAAACAGTATTTGTTTTGGCGTGATATCAGAAGAAAAATATGGTATAATAGATAATAATATAGAAAAAATTGGAAATGTTCCTGTAAAAATTGAAAAAGTTTCAGGAGCAGATGTTCCCCAAAGCAGTTTTAAGGAGGAGATGTTTCTTGTGAGCTCTCTAAGATTTGACAATCTTGTTTCTGCAACAGCGGGAATATCAAGACAGAAAGCTGTTGATGAGATTGATAAAGGTAATGTAATGTTGAATTATATTGTAAACAGAGAAAAAAGTACAGAAATAAAAGAAGGTGATACTCTTACAATAAAGAAAACAGGAAAATTCAGATTTGAAAAAATTGCGGGAGAGAGCAGAAAAAATAAAATCAGAATAAAAGTAAAAAGATTTGTATAGTTTCATAAAGAAGGATAACAAGGAGGAATAGCAGATGAAAAAATTATTACAGGGAATTATAGTCTTTCTTATGGCAGCGGCAGTTGGATTTTTTGGATTGAAAGATACAATTATAAAAAAGGTTCTTGAAAAAGAGCTGACAAATGCGTTGGGGACAAATGTTCGTATTTACGGAGTGGATTATTCTGTTTTCAAAGAACTTTTGGAACTTAAAGGTGTAGGAATAGAAAGCAGAGAAAATGATGCTTATGATATTGTAAATATCGGAAAAGTTACAACGAAGTTAGATTACAGAGAACTTTTTAATAAAAAAGTAAGACTTGACAGTGTGGATATTGAAAATATAAAATTAAATGTAAAAACAGACAGAGAAAATACAAAACAGCCTCTTTTAAATGCAAGACAAGAAATAGCAAACAGTAAAAAAGTTATGTCTGATGAAGAAGTCAGAAATCTTGCTTCTGTGGTTGTAAACAATTACGAAATTTTAATGAAGGTATCGGATAAAGATGCAGAAAAATTTAACAGAGCAAAAGGCGTATTCCTTGCAGCTACAGCTCCTGTGATAGATCAGTATGTTGACCATAAAATAGAAACTGTTGTACAAGATTATATTTTAAATATTGTAAGTCAATACAGAGCTGTGAGCAATAATGTACAGATTGCTTTGAGAGAAGCTTCTGATATGGAATGGAGTATTGAAATAGGAAATGTAAATATTGCCACAGAACTTTTCGGAAGACAGTTTAAAGGTATGATAAGTGAATTTTCAACTGATAAAGCAAAAATGAATAAAATGGTAAACTTTACTTTGGATAGTTTAAGCGGAGGAGAAACAGGAAAAATTTCGGGACAGGTAAATCCTTATTTGATGCAGGGAACAATTACAGCAGTAATTAACAATGCAGATATAACAGAGGTAAAAGAGATTGCAGATTATGCAAAAGGTATGGCATTTTTAAATCAGAAAATAGTTTTGGAGGGGGATGATATTGCTGTAAACGGAAAAGTTGAAGTAAACAGTATTGTTCTTAACAAAGAAAGTATAGCACAGAAACTTTTAAATGATAAAGATGCTATTGATAAAATCACAGGAAATGTTTCAGACAGAATAGGAGATATGGAAGTTTCATATAAATATAATCCAAAAACAAGAAAAATTTCAATAGACAGCAATATTGCCGAAGAAATAAGTTTTTACATGGGTGCGGATACATCTCAGTTAAAACAGCTGGAAAAACAATTTAAGGAAAAATACGGAGATGATATCAAAAAAGGAAAAGAGGAATTGAAATCAAAACTTGAAGGATTTTTAAATTCTTTTAAATAAAAAACAAATAAGAAAAATATAATTGACTATAAAAAACAGATATGATATAATTCATAAGGCTGTAACAGGCAGTGGAGGCTTACGGCGTAATTGTATCGAACCGTGTCAGATTCGGAAGGAAGCAGCACTAAGGTATCGTTGCGGGTGTAGGTTCAAAGCTGTGCTGTGCAGCTTTAAATGAAGTTATGGGAGAAGAGTATCTTCTCCTTTTTTTTATAAAACGGGGTGAAAGAGTCAATGTATAAAATATTGGACGCAGATGAAATAAAAAATGAAATCGGAGAATATGAAAAACTGGATAAGAATATTCCTGTTTTTGATGATGCAGAATATATTATTTTGGAAGAAGAGGGAAGAAAGATAGGTTATGCTGCTTTGGCAGATAAAGGGAAAAAATATGTTTTGGAAAAAATTTTTATAGAAAAAGATGAAAGATATAAATCACAAGGGAAAAAACTTGTAAATTTTATAATTAATCATGGAAGAAAAAATAAAAAAGAGATAATAGAATTTACGGAAAAAGACAGAGAGCTGGAAAGTTTTTTTAAAAAAATAGGTTTCAGAAAAATAAAAGAAAGAATGGTTTTTGATATCAGTGCAGGTGATGAAAGAAAAAAAGACGGAACAATTGTTGTTATAGGTTCTGTACTTTTGAATATTTTTTTGGCTGCAATAAAAATATTCGGAGGATTTAAAGGAAAATCCAATGCTTTGGTTGCTGACGGATTTAACTCTTTATCAGATGTAATAAGTTCTGTGGCAATTCTTTTGGGAATACATTTCAGCAATATGCCGGAAGATGAAAATCATCCTTACGGACATGAAAAAATAGAGAGCATAATCGGAATAATGGTAGGGTTGTTTGTGGTAATCACAGCTTTTGAAATCGGAAGAGGAGCAGTTTTGGAATTGTTTCATGGGGGAACAAAATCAGTTCCTTCATTTACAACAGTGTATTATGCAGCGATTTCTATTTTAGTAAAATATGGAATGTATTTTTATAAAATGAAAATAGGAAAGGCTACAAAAAATGCAGCTCTTATTGCTGATGCAAGAGACAGCAAGAGTGATGTATTTTCATCGGCAGGGGTAATTTTGGGAGTGTTTTTATCTATTTATATTTCTCCGATATTTGATACAATATTAAGTATAATAGTTGCACTTCTTATTTTAAAAGAAGGGATAAGTACAATTCTTGAAACTTCAAATGTAATTTTGGACAAACAGGAAGATGATTTTATTCAGAGCATAGAAGAATATATTTATAAAAATACAAATATTCAAAATGTTCACGATATATATATGAGAAGATCAGGAAATAAAATATTTTTAACTCTGCACATAAGAGTTGATAAAAATATGTCGGTATATAAAGCACATCATTTGGCTGACAGTGTGCAGGAATCAATAATGGCAGATTTTAAAGAAGTAAAAGAAGTGATGATTCACATAGATTATTTAATTGATTAGAAAAATATCTTATGATATAATTTTTAAGGAGATGTAATGAGTATATTAGACAAATTAAATACAGAGCAGAAAAAAGCAGGAAAAAAAACAGAAGGACCTTTGCTTATTCTTGCAGGGGCAGGTTCGGGAAAAACAAGAACAATCACTTACAGAATAGCTTACATGATACAAGAACTGGGAATTTCTCCATATTCAATACTGGCAGTAACATTTACAAATAAAGCGGCCAAAGAGATGAGAGAGAGAGTTGAGGGGCTTATAGGAGAAGATGGAAAAAGAGCTATGATTTCCACATTCCACTCATTTGGTTTAAGACTTCTTAGAGTTTACAGCAAGGCAATAGGATATGATTCAAATTTTACTATTTATGATACAGACGACCAGAAAAAAGTTATTAAAGGAATAATGAAACAGCTGGTTATAAAAAATAAAGATTTGACAGAGGGAAAAATAGCTTCGAGAATTTCAAAACTGAAAGAGGATGGAACATCTCCTGAAGACTATGAAAAAAACAACAGATTTGAGCCTGATGCAAATATTATCTGCGAAATATATAAAAGATATAATCAAACTTTGAAAGAAAATAACGGAATGGATTTTTCAGATATTTTGACAAATACATTTAAACTTCTTGAAAATCAGGAAATTCTTGAAAAACTTCAGGAAAAATTTAAATATATAATGGTAGACGAATATCAGGATACAAATAATATTCAATATAAGATTATAAATAAGATTGCTCAAAAATATAGGAATCTTTGTGTTGTGGGAGATGAAAACCAAAGTATTTATGGATTCAGAGGGGCAGATATAAGAAATATTTTAGATTTTGAAAAAGATTATAAAGATGCGGAAGTTATTAAACTGGAAGAAAATTATCGTTCTACAAAAATAATTCTTGATGCTGCCAATGCTGTTATAAAAAATAATACCACTTCAAAAGATAAAAAACTTTGGACAAAAAAAGCTGTGGGGGATAAAATAATATTAAAACCATGCAGTGACGGGCGTGATGAAGTTAATTTTGTCATAGAAGAGATAGTACAGATGAAAAATCAAGGAAGACGATATAATGATTTTACAATTTTGTACAGAACAAATGCTCAGTCAAGACTTTTTGAAGAGGGATTTTTAAGATATAATATTCCTTATAAAATTTTCGGCGGAATGCAGTTCTATCAAAGAGCAGAGATAAAAGATATTTTAGCTTATATGTCTGTAATCAACAATACAAGAGATGGAATAAATCTTGACAGAATTATAAATGTTCCAAAAAGAAAAATAGGAGACAAGACAGTAGAAAAAATAAAAGTTTATGCTGATGAAAAAGGTCTAAGCATTTATGACAGTCTGAAAGAAGCAAAAGAGATTCCGGGGTTAAGTACAGCTGTTGCAGAAAAGCTTACAGAGTTTTCGAATATGATGACAGAGTTGGAAGAACTTAGCATGGAACTTTCTGTATCAGAGCTTTTTGATGAGATAATTAAAAAGACAGGATATTTTTCATATTTGAACAGCAGTTATGATGATGCAGAATCAAGAACAGAAAATATAGAAGAATTAAAAAATTCAATTATTGAGCTGGAGAATATAGTAGAAAACCTTACACTTAGAGAATATCTTGAAAATGTTTCTCTTGTCAGTGCCACAGATGATTTGGACAGCGAAAGAGAATATGTAAAACTTATGACAATTCATAATGCAAAAGGACTTGAGTTTCCTGTGGTATTTTTGGCAGGAATGGAAGATGAGATATTTCCAAATACAACAAAAGTTATGATAGATAATTCAGAACTTGAAGAAGAAAGAAGAATCTGTTATGTTGCAATAACAAGAGCAGAAGAAAAATTATACATAACTCATGCTGCAATGAGATATATGTATGGCAATATGGATTTCAGAACACCTTCAAGATTTATCAGAGAAATTCCCGAAGAACTGTTCGACATAAGAAGAAACGGAATTATTCAAAATATTTCAAGAGAAACAGAAAAGCCGAACAAAATTGCTCAGAGCGGAATGAAATTGAATGTTATTTCAGATACTAAAAAACTTGGAAAGCAGCTGGAAGCAGCAAAAGAATTTCCATATAAAGTAGGAGAAACAGTTACTCACATAAAATTTGGACTTGGAAAAGTTGTGGGAGTAAATGAAAAGAAAATACAGGTACAGTTTGTTGACGGCAAAAGAGAGATAGCCATGATACTGGCCGGCAAATTCTTAAAAAAATAGAATTAAAAAAACAGGAGGAAAAATTTTGAAAAGAAAAACTCTGATGAATGAGATTTTTTATGAAGGAATAGGACTTCATAAAGGTAAAAATATAAAGCTTCATCTTATTCCGGCTGAAAACGGGGGAATAGTTTTTAAAAGAGTCGATATGGAAGAAGGAAAAAATGAGATATTCCTTGATATAGAAAATACTTTTGACCTTACAAGAGGAACAAATCTAAAAAATGAATTTGGTGCATGTGTATACACAATAGAACATTTTTTATCGGCACTTTATATTTTCGGAATAACAGATTTAATAGTAGAGCTTAATGAAAATGAGCTTCCTATCGGGGACGGAAGTGCAAGAGTATTTTTGGAAGAGATAGAAAAAGCAGGGGTGAGAGAGCTTGAAGAAGAGGCAGAAGAGATAGTTATCACAGAACCTGTATATCTTTCAAAGGGAGACAAACATATTGTAGCTCTTCCTTATGATGGGTACAAGCTTACTTACACAATAAAATTTGATCATACTTTTTTGAAAACACAGATGCTGGAATTGGATATAGATCTTGACAGCTACAAAAAAAATATAGGAAATGCCAGAACTTTTGGATTTGATTATGAAATAGAGTATTTAAAAAAGAATAATCTTGCTCTCGGAGGAACTTTAGAGAATGCAATAGTTATTCAAAAAGACGGAGTAATGAACCCTGACGGTCTCAGATATGAAGATGAATTTGTAAGACATAAAATGCTGGATATTATAGGGGACTTGAAAATTTTAAATAAACCTATAAAAGCCCACATAATAGCAGTGAAAGCCGGGCATGCTCTGGACATAGAATTTGCACATATAATAAAAAAATTATAAATTAATCAAAAAATTTGGTATAATGATACTAAAGAACAAATCAGGAGGAATACATATGTTAGATACATTGGAAATAATGAAAAGAATACCACATAGATATCCATTTTTATTGGTGGACAGAATATTGGAACTTGATACAGAAAATCAAAAAGTAGTAGGACTTAAAAATGTAACAGTTAACGAAAACTATTTTAACGGGCATTTTCCGGGACACCCTATTGTACCGGGAGTAATTATTGTTGAAGGAATAGCTCAATGTCTTGGGGTGCTTGTATTTGAACAACAGGGAGATGAAACACACCCAAAAGTTCCATATTTTGCAGCTATTGAAAATGTAAAATTTAAAGCTCCTGTAAGACCGGGAGATCAGCTTATATATGAAGCACAGATTGAAAAACAAAAAAGAAATATAGTAAAAGCAAACGGACTTGCAAAAGTTGATGGAAAAGTGGTTGCGGAAGTAAAATTTACTTTCAGCATAATGGATAAATAATATCTGGACAGGGGGAGAAAAGTGGTAGAAATACATAATACTTCCATAATAGAAGAAGGAGCTGTTATAGAAGATGGTGTAAAAATAGGCCCTTTTTGTATAATAGGAAAGGATGTTAAAATAGGAGCAAACACAACAATTCAGTCTCATGTTGTTATTGAGGGAATAACAGAGATAGGGGAGAACAATACAATTTATTCTTTTGCTTCTATCGGAAAAGTAAATCAAGATCTGAAATACAAAGGTGAACCGACAAAAACAATTATAGGAAATAATAATACAATCAGAGAATTTGTAACTATCCACAGAGGAACTGATGACAGATGGGAAACAAGAATAGGAAACAACAATCTTATCATGGCTTATGTCCATGTTGCTCATGATGTAATAATCGGAGATAATTGTATTTTTTCGAACAATGCAACTCTTGCAGGTCATGTTGTAATTGAAGACTGGGTAATAATCGGAGGAATGACGCCTGTACATCAATTTTGCAGAATAGGAGCTCATGCAATGGTTGGAGGAGCTTCAGCAGTTACTCAAGATGTTTGTCCTTTTATATTGGCTGACGGAAATAAAGTAGTTCCTGCTGGACTTAACAATGTAGGACTTAGAAGAAGAGGGTTTACAGACGAAGAACTTCTTGAACTGAAAAGAGCCTACAAAACAATTTTTAGAAAAGGACTTCCTTTAAAAGCGGCTCTTCAGGAGCTGGAAGATACATATTCTGAAAGTAAAAATGTAATGTACCTTGTTAATTTCATAAAAAACAGTAAACGGGGGATAGTAAAATAATGAAAAAAATAGGTGTAATAGTCGGGAATGGGAAACTTCCATGCTCTTTTTTGAGAGAGATAAAAAAACAGAGCAGAGATACAGAAGTGTTTCCTATAGGACTGTTTGACACTATCGAAGAAGAGATAAAGAAATATGAAAATTTCAGAAGATTTAATATCGGTGAAGTAGGAAATATTACAAAATATCTTATTCTAAACGGAATAAAAGAAGTTGTTATGCTTGGAAAAGTTGAGAAAGATGTAATTTTCCAAGATATGCAGCTGGATAAATATGGAGAGGAAATAGTCAGCAGTCTTCCGGACAAAAAAGATGAAACTCTCCTTTTTGCCGTTATTGCATTTTTCAGATTAAACGGAATAAAAGTATTGCCGCAAAATTATCTTTTAAAAAAGATAATGTTTGAAGAAAAATGCTATACAAAAGCAAAGCCAAGTGAAGATGATTATAAAACAATAAAAATCGGAACAGAGGCAGCCAAATATTTGAGTGAAATTGATGCAGGGCAAACTGTGGTATGCAAAGACTCTTCCGTAGTGGCTCTTGAAGGAATAGAAGGAACGGACAAGACTATTCAGCGAGGAGGAGAACTGGGAGGAACAGGCTGTATAACAGTAAAAATGTCAAGACCTCAGCAGGATATGAGAGTGGATATTCCCACAGTAGGTATAGAAACAATAAAAAAACTTGTAGAGATAAAAGCAAAAGGAATTGTCGGCGAAGCAGGAAAAATGATTTTTGCTGATCAGGAAGAAGCAATAAGATTGGCTGACGAACATAATATATTTATAATAGGAATAAAACCTTAAAAATTAAGGAGCGAAAATATGAAAATATTTGTATCAACAGGAGAGGTTTCCGGAGATCTTCACCTCTCATATTTAGTAAAAAATATTTTGAAAATAGACAGCACTGTAAAATTTTATGGTACAGCAGGAGAGCACTGCAGAGAAGCAGGAGTGGAAATTACTCAGGATATAAAAAATCTTGCTGTTATGGGATTTACAGAAGCGTTAAAAAAATATAGATATTTAAAGAAAAAAGCAAAAGAATATCTTGAGTTTATAAAGGAAAACAAAATCGATAAAGTAATACTTGTAGATTATGGAGGATTTAATTTAGCTTTTCTAAAACTTTTGAAAAAAGAAGTTCCTCATGTGGAAGTGTATTATTATATACCTCCAAAACTTTGGGTATGGGGAGAAAAAAGAATAGAGACATTAAAACTTGCAGATCATATAATGGTAATTTTCCCATGGGAAGTTGATTTTTATAAAAAACATGGAGTGAAAGCAGTATATTATGGAAATCCTTTCTCTGAAAAATATCCTGTAATAGAAAACAGAGGAGATAAAATTCTTCTTCTTCCGGGAAGCAGAAAACAAGAGATACAATCTCTTCTTCCTGTTATGCTGGAAGTTGTCAGTGCAAGACCTGACAAAGAATTTCTTCTTAGACTTCATAGTTCAGAACCGTTCGGCTGGATACAGGACAAGCTTTTAAAATATCCAAACCTTACAATAACGAAAGCATCTTTGGAAGAAGCAGTGAAAGAATCAGAAGCAGCTGTTGCAGCTTCGGGAACAGTAACACTTGAATTGGCTCTTATGGGGCTTCCAGCTGTGGTAATTTACAAAACAAACCGTATAAATGCTTTTATTGCAAAAAACATTTTAAAACTGGGATTTGTGTCTCTGCCTAATCTTACTCTTAACAGAGAGGTATATCCTGAACTTTTACAGGAAAGATGTACAAGCAGTGAAATACTTTTTCAGCTTAATCTGATGAAAAGTAGAGCAGAAAAAGTTGAAAAAGACATAAAAGAAATCAG
The DNA here is from genome assembly GCA_900545035.1 of uncultured Fusobacterium sp. Classification (GTDB taxonomy): domain Bacteria; phylum Fusobacteriota; class Fusobacteriia; order Fusobacteriales; family Fusobacteriaceae; genus Fusobacterium_B. The sequence continues at coordinate 11,007 of UQXM01000011.1, forward strand.
AGAAAAATTATCAGGAAAAGATGTTGTAAAAAATTACGGCGAATATATATTGAGAGGATAAATTTATGATAAAGGATAAATTGAATCAAGTTTACAAGAGCGATGCACTTGGAGGTTTTTTAAAATACAGTTTAAGATATAAAGGACTGCTTGCATGGACAGTGGTTATATCTTCTGTTTCTTCTGCTCTGGGAGCAGCTCCTGCATGGCTTACAAAATATCTTGTAGATGATGTATTGATATCTAAAAATGGAAAAGTTATGATAATGATAGGAATTGCTATTTTTGTTACAACGGCTCTGAAACTTATAACCGCTTATTACTCATCTACAACATCTGCATATCTGACAGAAAAAATAAGAAGAGATATAAAAATAGATATATTTGAACATATTGAAAATCTTCCTATGTCTTATTTTACACAAAATAAATTGGGAGATCTTATGGCAAGACTTTCGGGAGATTCTTCAAGTCTTGGGAAAATAGGTTTTCTTTTGTTTGAAATGTTTAAAGAGTTCACACTTGTTCTTATTTTTCTTGTGAGAATGTTTCAGGTTGATTTTATTCTGGCACTTGTATCAATTACAGTACTACCTGCAATGCTTGCGGTAATAAAAAAATACAGCAAGAAAATGAGAAAATCAGGAAAAGTAAGACAGGATACAATTGGACATGCAACAGCATTTATGCAGGAATCACTGGCGGGGATACAGGTAATAAAAGGTTTCAATAAAGTTGATATGACAGTGGAAAGATATAAAGATGTAACAATAGGAGAAATGGACAGGATATACAAAGCTCAAAAAATAAAAGCTAAAATTTCTCCTCTTAATGAACTTTTGGCAACTGTAATGATACTTCTTGTTGCTGCATACGGAGGATATCAGATAGTGTATGCGGGAACAATGACAGCAGGGGATTTAATATCATTTATAACTGCAATAGGTTTAATGCAGTCTCCTTTGAAAAAGTTGATTTCAAGAAACAGTGAACTGTATGAAATTATTCCGTCAGGGGATAGAGTAATGGAAGTATTTGATGAACAAAGAGAGGTTGATTGTTATATCGATACTCCGGAAAAATTTCCTGACGATATAAAAAGTATAAAATTTGAAAATGTAGATTTTATATATCCTAAGTCGGAATTAAAAGTCTTACAAGAGATAAATCTTCAGGTAAAAAAAGGTGAAATAGTAGCATTTGTGGGAAGCAGCGGAAGCGGAAAAACCACTCTTGTAAATATGATACCCAGATTTTATGATCCTCAGGAAGGATGTATAAAAATAAATGATATTGATATCAAAAATTATTCTCTGAAAAGTTTAAGAAATCATATTGGTATGGTGCCTCAAGATACTTTCCTTTTCAGCGGAACAATAGCTGAAAACATTTCTTTTGGAAAAGAGGGAGTAACAAGGGAACAAATAGAAAAAGCTGCAAAAATGGCAAATGCTTATAATTTTATAGTTGATTTGGAAAAAGGTTTTGAAACGGAAGTGGGAGAAAGAGGAGTTCTTCTTTCAGGAGGACAAAAGCAAAGAATTGCAATAGCAAGGGCTCTTATTCAAAATCCGTCAATTATGATTTTGGATGAAGCAACATCAGCTCTTGATACAGAGTCGGAAAGATTGGTGCAGGATGCTCTTGAAAAGCTTATGGTGGGAAGGACAACATTTGTAATAGCTCACAGACTTTCAACAATCACAGGAGCAGATAAGATTGTGGTTATGGAAAAAGGAAAAATAAAAGAAACAGGAACACATCACGAACTTCTGGAAAAAAACGGAATATATACAAGACTTTATAATATACAATTCAATAATGAAAAATAAGGGAGAAATAAAATGGAAAAAATATTAAGAGAAGACAGCAGAGAAGTTGATAATATAAGAAAAGTAAATGTTATCAGAAACTATACAATTCATGCAGAAGGATCTGTATTAATATCGTTTGGAAACACAAAAGTTATATGTACAGCTTCTGTTTCAGATAAAGTCCCTCCGTTTTTAAGAGGACAGGGAAAAGGATGGATTACAGCTGAATATTCTATGCTTCCGAGAGCTACAGGAGAAAGAACACAAAGAGAATCTGTCAAAGGAAAGCTTTCAGGAAGAACTATGGAAATTCAAAGATTAATAGGAAGATCCCTTCGTTCTTGTATAAATCTTGATAAACTTGGAGAAAGAACAATTACAATAGACTGTGATGTTATTCAGGCTGACGGAGGAACAAGAACAGCTTCAATTACAGGAGGATATATTGCTCTTGCTATGGCTGTTGAAAGAATGGTAAGAAAAGGAGAACTTGCAGAAAATCCGCTTATTTCAAAAGTAGCGGCAATAAGTGTGGGAATTGTAAGCGGAATACCTATGATAGATCTTAAATACAGCGAAGATTCAGCAGCAGAAGTGGATATGAATGTTGTAATGAACGATAAAGGAGAGTTTATTGAGGTTCAGGGAACAGGAGAAGAGGCAACATATACAAGAACAGAACTTAATACTCTTCTTGATATGGCAGAAGCAGGAATAAATCAACTTCTTGAAATTCAACGAAAAACTTTGTGCGAAGAATTTCAGATGAATAATATTCAGGAATACTCAGGAGAGGTATTTTAAAATGAAAATATTTTTGGCGACAGGAAATAAAAATAAAATAAAAGAGATAGAAAAAATATTTAAAATGGATAATATAGAAATTCTTTCTATAAATGATGGTATAGAAATTCCGGAAGTTGTGGAAGACGGAGATACTTTTGAAGCAAATTCGCAGAAAAAAGCTGTTGAGATAGCTAAATTTACAAATATGATAACAATAGCTGATGACTCAGGATTATGTGTTGATGCTTTGGACGGAGCTCCCGGAGTATATTCTGCAAGATATGCCGGAGAACACGGAAATGATTTGGACAACAATATGAAAGTTGTAAAAGAGCTTCAAGGAGCAGAAAACAGAAAAGCAAGATTTGTCTGTGTAATATCTATTGCAAAACCTGACGGAGAGGTTCATTCTTTCAGGGGAGAAGTTGAGGGAGAATTTATAGACAATCCTGTGGGAACAGAGGGATTTGGATATGACCCACATTTCTTTATGAGAGAATATGGAAAAACCCTTGCAGAAATTCCTGAAATTAAAAATAAAATAAGCCACAGAGCAAAAGCTCTTGAAAAGCTTAAAGAAAATATTGATAAAATACTAAAATAAATAGGACTGTTGACAACAGTCCTTTTTTAAGAGGAGAACAGCAATGACAGATAATGTATTAGTTCCGAAAAAAATAGTTGAAGAACTTGATAAATATATAATTTCACAAGAAGAAGCCAAAAAAATGTGGCAGTATCTTTAAGAAACAGATACAGAAGAAAAGCAATAAAAGATGAAAATTTGAGAAAAGAGATTACTCCCAAAAATATAATTCTTATGGGCTCAACAGGTGTAGGAAAAACAGAAATTGCCAGAAGACTGGCAAAAATTACCGATTCGCCTTTTTTGAAAGTGGAAGCTACAAAATATACAGAGGTAGGATATGTCGGAAAAGATGTTGAGAGTATAATAAAAGATTTGGTGGCAGTAACAATTACAAAATTAAAAAATAAAAAAATAGAAGCTTTAAAAGAAGAATATTATATGAGTGCAGTTGAGGAAGTAGCAAAAAAACTAAATCATCTTGACACTCTTAATGACGAATTTAAAAATGAACTGATTAATCATATTCTTGAGGGAAAATATGATGACAAAGAAGTAGAGGTTGAAAAACCTAAAATGTCAAATATGGGAGCACCTATTGTGGAAGTTGTGGGAGCATCAGATGATCGTGAAATAGGAAGTGTTCTTGAAAATATCATGTCAAGTTTTGACAGCAGCAAAAAAAATAAAAAATTAAAAATGAAAGTAAAAGATGCCATTGAATTTATTTTAAACAAACAGATAAATGAAAATCTGGATATGGACGAAATAATTCCGCAGGCTTTGAAAACGGCAGAGGAAGATGGAATAATATTTATTGATGAGATAGATAAGATTGCCGAGAGGGAAAACAGCGGAAGAAGTGAAGTGTCAAGACAGGGAGTGCAGAGAGATATTCTGCCTATAGTTGAGGGAACAACAGTGATGACAAATTATGGACCTGTGGCAACAGATCATATTTTGTTTATAGCTGCTGGAGCATTTTCAGAATGTGATTTTTCCGATTTGATGCCTGAACTTCAGGGGAGATTTCCGATAGTAGTGGAGATGAAAGATTTAACAAAGGAAGATTTTATAAAAATTCTGACAGATGTGGAATTTAATATTCTTGAGCAATACAAGACACTTTTAAAATCTGATAATGTAGAACTTTCATTTTCAAAAGGAGCTGTCGAAACTGTGGCAGAATATGCCTTGAAGCTTAATGACAATGTGGAAAATATCGGTGCAAGAAGACTTGCAGGAATGATAGAGCTTGTTTTGAGGGAGATAATGTTTGAAGCTCCTTACGATGAGCCGAAAAAAATAACCATTGATAAAAAATATGTAGAAAAAGTATTTAAAAATCAATTTGAAGATGAAAATCTGGATAAATATATATTGTAACTAAGGAGATACTCATGTATTTAAAAGGTGTGGAGATATACGGTTTTAAATCTTTTGGTGAAAGAATAAAAATAGATTTTGAAGGGGGAATAACTTCCATTGTAGGACCGAACGGTTCGGGAAAATCAAATATTCTTGATGCAATTTTGTGGGTTTTGGGGGAACAGTCTTATAAAAATATAAGAGCAAAAGAGAGTAAAGATGTAATTTTTTCAGGAGGGGATAAGAAAAAACCGGCAAACAGTGCAGAAGTTTCTCTTTATATTGATAATAAAGATAAATTTTTTCAGATAAATGAGGATACGGCAAAAATCACAAGAAAATTATATCTTAACGGAGAGAATGAATATTTGCTGAATGACCGAAAAGTAAGACTGAAAGATATAAATGATATGTTTATGGATACAGGAGTGGGAAAATCAGCTTATTCTGTTATTGGACAGGGAAAAGTGGAAAGAATCATTTCATCTTCCAAAAAAGAAGTAAAAGAAATAATAGAAGAGGCAGCCGGAGTAAAAAAATTTCAGCAGAGAAAAACAGAATCTGAAAAAAAATTGGAAAATGTAAGCAATGAAGTTGAAAAAATAGAGCTTGTTCTTAACGAAACAGGAGAAAACAGAGCAAAAATAAAGAAACAGGCAGAAAAAGCTTTGGCATTTCTTGAATTAAAAAATGAAAGAGATTCTGTAAATAAAGGACTGGCTGTTTATGACCTTAATAAAAACAGAGAATTTTTACAAAAAACAAATGAAAAAATAATAAGTATTATTGAGGGACTTTCTAATTTGGAAAGAACAAAAAAAGAAAACAGTCAGGAGCTGACAAAAATAACAGCAGATAGAGAAAACCTGAAAAATTTAATTCAAAATACTCTTGATAAAAATGAAGAATTGAAAAATCTTATAAATGGCTTTGAAAGAGAAAAAGCAAGACTGACTGAAAGACAGGAAGCATATAAAAGAGATACAGCTGATAAAAAAGAAAGACTTGTTACTGCAAACGAAAAGTTAACAAGAACAAAAGAGTATGCAAAAAAAATAGCAGAAGAAAAAGAGAGAATGCAGTCAGATATAAAATCGGGAGAAGTTGATTTTTTAAAATATGAAAATAAGATAGAAAATAAAGAAAAACAAAAAACAGAACTTGAAAGAGATATTGAAGTTAAAAAAAGACAAGTTCTTGATTTTGAAGTTGAAAAATTACAGTATCTTAATGATATAGAAAGTTCCGCAAGAAGAATAAAAGGAAGCAATTCCAAAATAAATTCTTTGAAAGAAGAGATTGCAGAAGCGGAAGAAAAAATAAAGCTGAATAAAGAACTTTTGGATACTGCTGAAAAAAATAAAATTCAGTCTGAAAAAAATCTGAAAGAAACAGAGGAAAGACAGCAGATTTGTGAAAAACAGATATCGGAAATAAGTATCAATACAAATAAAATTTCTGAAATTTTGAGAAGAGATGAAAATGAAGAAAACAGAAACAGAGTAAAATATGACAGCCTTGTAAGATTTGAAGAGAATAATGACGGATTTTTTAAAGGGGTAAAAGAGATATTAAACTGTGGATTGAAAGGAGTAAACGGAGCTTTAATATCACTTATTTCTATTCCGGAATATTTGGAAAAAGCTGTGGAGTCAGCAATTCCCGGAAATCTTCAGGATATTGTGGTTGATGACAGCAATGTTGCCAAAAAATGTATTGAAATATTAAAAGAAAGAAAAGTGGGAAGAGCTTCTTTTCTTGCTCTTGATACAATAAAAACTTTTTCCAGAAAAGAATTTCCTGTATATGACGGAATTGTTGGGAGAGCTTCAGAGCTTATAAGTTTCGATAAAAGATATCAGAAAGTTATCGATATGATTTTGGGAAACCTTATGATTGTAAAAGATATTGATACAGCTGTTTCAATCACAAAGAAAAATCTTTATTCAGGAAATATTGTAACCCTTGGAGGAGAGCTTATCAGCGGAAGCGGAAGAATAACAGGGGGAGAAAGCAGAAATTCAGCTATTGCTCAGATGTTTGAGAGAAAAAAAGAGATGAAAAGGTTGGAAAATTTTCTTGATGAAATAACAAAAAAAATTTCAGAAAACAGAGAACTTCTGGACAGATACAGTAAAAAATTGGAAGAGCTGGAAAATGAAATATATCAAATTGATGTAAGAGAAGAAAGCCTTAGAAAAAATATAAAACTTTATACAGAAGAATATGAGAGCCTGAAACAAAAAGACGAGAAGCTTAATAAAAACAAAAATATGTTTATTCAGGAAAAAGAAGAAGAGGAACAATATGCCGGAGAATATGAAAAGCGTATTGCCAATTCAAGTCTTGGAAAAGAGAATATAGAAAAAGTTTCAAAAGAGCTGAAAGAAAAAATAGATGCAGATACTGTTGTACTTCAAAATTTAAACAGCGAAATAAAAAATCTTAATGATGAATTTGCCGATATAAAAATAAAATTTTTAAACAGCAAAGACAGACTTGTTCAGCTTGACAGCGAAGCAGAAAAAAATATTTTTGAAGAACAGGAAATAGAAGCTGAAATTTCAAGAATAAAAACAAGCATATCAAAATTGGAAACAGAGATAAAAAAATCGGAAGAACTTTTGAAACAAACGGAAGAAAGCAGAGAAATAAAACAGGCTGAATATGAAAGGGAAAACAGAGAACTTCAGATTTCAAAAGAAAAAGAAGCTCTTCTTGAAATAAAAGAAAAAGAATTGGCAGAAGTGATAAGAGAATTTGAAACACAGGAATACAGAGAAAATGAAAAATTGAAATCAGAGAGAGAAAAAACAATTCAGTTTGGAGAAAAAATTCTTGCTCTTGAGGACAGTCTTTCACAGCTTGAAAATACAGAAGCTAAAAAAGTTGAAGAGCTGAATTACAGAGAGATGTCAGACAGAGCAAGAAATCTGGGAAATAAACTGAAAGATTTTGAAACTGTAAATCTTTTGGCAGTAGAGGAATTTAAAGAGCTGGATAAAAAGTATGAGTTTATAAAAGCACAAAAAGAAGATTTGGAAAAGAGCAGACAATCTCTTTTAAATATTATTGATGAAATTTCAAAAGCAATAGAAGAAAGATTTTACGATGCTTATGAAAATATTAACAAAAACTTTAATCTTATGTGTATGGAAACTATTGACAACTCTGAGGGAAATCTTGTTCTTTCCGGCGAAGAGTCATATGAAAACTGCGGCGTTGAGATATATGTAAAATTTAAAAATAAAAAAAGACAATCTCTGACACTTCTTTCAGGGGGAGAAAAATCAATGGTAGCCATTGCATTTATAATGGCAATATTTATGTATAAACCAAGTCCGTTTACTTTCCTTGACGAAATAGAGGCGGCTCTTGATGAGAAAAATACAAAAAAACTCATCAGCAAATTGAAAGAGTTTACAGACAAATCACAGTTTATTATGATTACCCATAATAAAGAAACAATGAAATCTTCCGATACACTTTTTGGCGTTACAATGAACAAGAAAATAGGGATTTCCAAGATTGTTCCTGTAAAATTATAAAAAATAATAAAAAATCTTTGATTTTTATTTATAATAACTGTACAATAGTATAAGTAGAGATAAATTTATATTAAGAGGGAAAAATGAATATTTTAGCGTTTATATATTTTTGCATAACAAGCCTTAGAAACTGGCTGTATGACAAAAAGATTTTAAAAATAAATAAGATTGAAGATGTTTTTGTTATTTGTATCGGAAATATTACAGTGGGAGGAACGGGAAAAACTCCCGCTGTTCAGTATTTTGCCAAAAGGCTTTCTCAAGAGGGAAGAAAAGTTGCGGTAGTATCAAGGGGATACAGAGGAAAAAGAAAGACAGAACCTCTTATTGTATCTGATGGGAAAAATATTCTTGTTACATCAAGAGAGAGCGGAGATGAGCCTTACAGCCATGCTCTTAATTTGAAAGTTCCTGTTATAGTAGGAAAGAACAGATATGAAGCTTGCAGACTGGCAAAAAAAACTTTTGATGTGGACACAATTATTCTTGACGATGGTTTTCAGCATAGAAAACTTTTCAGAAACTGGGATGTTGTTTTGGTTGATGCTACCAATCCTTTTGGAAGAGAAGCACTTCTTCCAAAGGGGACTTTGAGAGAAAGCTTTCATCCGGCCGCAAAAAGAGCTTCTGAATTTATAATAACAAAATCAGATTTGGTATCAGAAAAAGAAGCGGAAACTTTAAAAAGATTTTTGAAGAAAAAATATAAGAAACCTGTGTCTATGGCAAAACATGGAATAACTTCTTTGTGTGATGTGGAGGGAAATGCAAAACCTCTTTTCTGGGTAAAAGGAAAAAGAGTTTTACTGTTTTCGGGACTGGCAAATCCTTTGAATTTCCAAAAAACAGTGATATCTCTTGATCCAAGTTATATGGAAAGAATAGATTTTTTAGATCACCACAGTTTTAAAGAAAAAGATATTGACCTTATAAAAAGAAGAGCAGAAGAGATGAGGGCTTCATATATTATTACAACAGAAAAAGATGTTGTTAAACTGCCTAAGCATATTTATATTGAAAATCTATATGTGCTTAAAATAGAGTTTGAATTTATAGAAAATAATACATTAAAATGTTTTAGAGGAGTGAAATAAAATAATGTTTGTACTGGAAGATTTAAAAGACAGGAAAAAAGAAACACTTGAAAAGATTTTGTCAGAATATGGAAGAGAGGGAGTTCTATCTTTTTGTGCAGGTGTTTTGGATAAGAGAGCATATTTTACTGTTGACATGAACGGAAATATTAAAAGAAAAAAAATGAATTATGCTGTTTGTGCAGCAGTGTCTGTTCAGGAGGACAGCATTTTTACAAATTATGTTGCTGAAAATTTAGATTTTGCAGAAAAAACAAAAATAGAAAAGATAGAGAGAATGAATAATGTTGAAAATATAGAAAAAAATATTTTCAAGCTTCTTGCCAAGGGAGATTTTCATTTTACAGGAAAATACTGCAAAGAACTTTATATGAGAAACAATGATGAGTTTTTCAAAATGATGTTTCAGTTTGCATTAATGGATAATATGTCTTTTGAAAAATCTCTTGCAGTTTATTCTATGAAAAAATATTTTGAAAAATTTGGGTATTCTGATGAGGTGCTTTATTTGACAATTTCATATATGGCTAAGATGAGAGCGGATTTTTCAGAATATGAGAGTATACAGATTGAAAAAAATGTTTCAAAAAATGAATTGAGAGAAAAAATAAAAAATAATATAGAGAAATATAAAAACCAAGAGGGAATGTGCATATTAGGATACTTATTGGGACTTCTTAGTTATAATTACGAAAATGAAGAGAAATTTACAGCTGTACTGTGCAGAAAAACAGAGCAGTTTGAAAAAAGTGATGTAAAAAAAGAGCAGCTGTCAAATATTCAAGTTCAAATATTTGAGTATCTTTCTAAGGAGGTATAAAAGATGATAAAATATTTTAACAATAAGCTGATAATGTATATTGAAGGGAAAAAAAGCAAAGAGGAAGTTCTTCAGCAAATGGTTTCATTTATGGAAAAAAATACAGAGCTTATAGAAAATAGAGATGAGTTTTTTAATCAAATAATGGAAAGAGAAAAAATAGGAAGCACAGGAATCGGAATGGGTGTCGCTATTCCACACGCAAGAAGTTCCGGAGTGAAAGATGTAGTTATAGCTCTTGCTGTTCTTGAATATCCTGTTGATTTTGCGTCAATAGACAGAGAGCTAATAAAAACAGTTGTTCTTGTGGGAGCTCCAAAAGATAAGAGTAAAGAGTATCTTGGACTTTTGTCAACATTGTCAAAAATTTTCAGAGTGAAAAAAAACAGAGATGCAATAAAAACAGCCGGAAACCAAAAAGAGCTTATGGAAGCAGTGCTTGAAATAGAGGTTTAAAAGTGAGAATAGGAATATATGGAGGAAGTTTTGATCCTCCTCATAAAGGACATAGAAAAATAGCTGAATATACAGTGAAAAAATTAAAACTTGATAAGCTCTTGATAGTTCCTGTAGGAACGGCTTCACATGGAAAAAATAATCTTGCTTCAGGTGAAGAGAGAATAAAAATGTGTGAACTTACTTTTGGAAATATTGAGAACACAGAAATTTCTTCTGTTGAAATTGATATGGAAGGAGTATCTTATACTTTTAAAACATTGGAAGCTCTGATTGAAAAATATGGAAAGGAACATGAATATTTTGAAATTATCGGAGAGGATTCGGCAGCCTATTTTGATAAATGGAAAGAGTATGAAAAAATATTAAATCTTTCCACTGTTGTGGTACTGAAGAGAAAAGGATATAAGAGTGTTGTAGATTCTCCCAAAATGATAACAGTGGATAATCCTTATTTTGATGTGTCCTCTACAGAAATAAAAGAAAAAATAAAAAATAAAAAAAATGTTTCAGATTTAATTACAGAAGAAACAGAAAGATTTATAAAAGAAAAAAATATATATTAATAAAAATAAAATTCTCTGAGAAATTATTTTTCCAAGAGAATTTTATTTTTTATAATTTTATTCTACTGTTACTGATTTTGCAAGGTTTCTTGGTTTGTCAACATCAATTCCTTTGGCTGTGGAAGTATAATAAGCCAAAAGCTGTAAAGGAATTACTGACAGAAAACCGGCAAAAATATCATTACAGTCAGGTATACTGATAAATTTGTCAGAGACCTCTTTAAGATTTTCACAATTTTCATATCCTATTGTAATAATATATGCTCCTCTTGCTTTGACCTCTTTTATATTTGAAACAGATTTTTCAATAAGATTTTTTTGTGTGGCAATGACAACTACAGGTGTTCCATTTTCAATAAGAGCGATTGTCCCGTGCTTTAGTTCTCCTGAAGGAAAAGCTTCTGTGTGAATATATGATACTTCTTTTATTTTCAGAGAACCTTCAAGAGCTGTTTTGTAGTCAAGCCCTCTTCCTATATAAAATCCGTTTGTTTTATCTTTAAAAAATTCTGCTGTTTCTTTTATGATTTCATGGTTTTCAAGAACAGATTTTATTTTTTCAGGAATATTTTCTATTTCATTCAGATAATTTTTATAAGTTTCTTCTGAAATATAATTTCTTAATTCAGCAATATAAAGAGCCAAAAGATAGAAAACAGTTATCTGTGTTACATATGCTTTTGTTGAAGCAACAGCAATCTCAGGACCGGCCATTGTATATATAACTTTATCAGCTTCTCTTGAAATAGTAGAACCTACTACATTTGTTACAGCCACAGTCAATGCACCTTTTTTCTTTGCTTCCTTCATGGCTGCCAGAGTATCGGAAGTTTCTCCTGACTGGCTTACAAAAATTGCCATTGTTTTTTCATCAATAAAAGGATCACTGTAACGAAATTCAGAAGCTACTTCTGAGGAAGAATCAACTCCTGCTGTTTTCTGCAGAGCGAATTGCCCTATAAGACCTGCGTGATAAGCTGTTCCACAGGCAACAATATATATTTTGTTGATGTTTTGTATATCTTCAAAAGTAAAAATATCAGAAAAATCAGCTTTTCCATTGTGAACTCTTTTTTTAATTGTTTCTCTCACTGCTTCAGGCTGTTCGTAAATTTCTTTCAGCATAAAATGAGGATATCCGCATTTTTCAGCCTGTTCAATATTCCATTCGATATATTTTTTGTCCCTTTTTACAGGATTTTTATTTTCATCGTATATTTTTATTTCATTATTTTTTAATACAGCAATATCACCGTCCTCAAGATAATAAACATCTTTTGTATGTTTCAGCAGAGCAGAAACATCGGAAGCGATAAAATTTTCATTTTCTCCTGCTCCGATTACCAAAGGACTGTGTTGTCTGGCACAGATAAGTTCATCAGGGTGATTTTTATGAACAATCCCCAAAGCATAACTTCCTTCAAGTTTTTTTAATACTTGTATAACAGTATCAAGAATATCTCCGTTGTAATATTCTTGAATAAGATGTGAAATAACCTCTGTGTCAGTGTCAGAAGCAAAAACATATCCTTTTTTTTCCAGCTCTTTTCTCAAAGTTCTTAGTTTCAACATTGTTATAAAGTCAGTATCAGAGAGGAAGCCTTCTTTTT